>JAGMZX010000113.1 GCA_018005585.1 Candidatus Hydrogenedentota bacterium
GACTATGACCTCGTATGCATTATGGGGCCGGTGTTCCCGCACGAAGTGGTCGGGTTCAGCGGCGGCAACAAGTACTTCTTCCCGGGCGTAGCCGGTGCGGACATCTTGAACCTCTTCCACTGGCTCGGCGCGCTGATCACGAACTGGCGGATCAACGGCACGAAACACACGCCTGTGCGCGCCGTGGTGGACAAGGCGGCGGCGCTCATTTCCGTCGAGAAGCGCTGTTTCTGCCTCACTGTCGTGAAGAAAGACACGAAAGCGATCTTCTATGGCGCGCCCGAAGAGGCATGGTCCGCCGCGGCGGACCTGTCCGCGAAGGTCCACATCATACATAAAGGCCATCCTTTCCAGAGCGTGCTCGCGGTGGCGCCGAAGATGTACGACGACATCTGGGTAGCCGGCAAGTGCATGTACAAGCTCGAACCGGTCGTCGCCGACGGCGGCGAGTTGATCATCTATGCGCCGCACGTGCGCGAGGTCAGCGTCACGCACGGCGCGCTCATCAAGCGCATCGGCTACCATTGCCGCGACTACTTCCTCGCGCAGATGGACAAATTCCGCGACATTCCCGGCGGCATTCTGGCCCACTCCACGCACGTCCGCGGAATGGGCGCCTATGAAGGCGGCGTCGAGAAGCCGCGCATCCAGGTCACGCTCGCCACGGGTATCCCCGAGGGCGAATGCCGGGCCATCAATCTGGGCTACCGCGACCCCGCAGGCATCGACCCGGCGGGCTGGATGAACCGCGAGTCCGAGGGCCTGCTGCACGTGCCCGGCGCGGGCGAAATCCTCTACCGCTTGCGCTCGGAAGCGCCGGCGGGCATGTGAACGGAGGAAATGGGCCGGTGAAAGGCGCGCCAGCGAAACGTCTCACGCGGCGCATCGGGCCATTTGCCCTGTGCATCGTATGCCTCGGAGGCTGCTACGAGGCGGAACGGCCCAGCGAATACACACCGAAGACGCAAGCGCTCGATTGCGCGCACAAAGCCACGCTCGCGGTACAGGCGGGCAATCTGGAAGAGGGCTTGGGGCTCTTCGACGAAGCCATCGCCGCCGACCCGAAATATGTCCTGGCGTACAAGGGCAAGGCGGCGGTGCTGGGCATGCTCCAACGTTACGAGGAGGCCGTGCAGGCGCTGCAGCCGGCGCTGCAGCAGGCGCCCGAGGACGCGGACGCCTACCTGGCCCAGGGCATTTTCCTCGAACTGTCGGACCACAAGGCCGAGGCGCGCGTCTGTTACGCCACTGCGCTCGAGAAATACGATGCTCTTTCTTACCGCATGGAGACCGACCTCGACCGTCGGCTGGCTCGCGTGCAGACGCTCTACCTGCTGCGCGGAAGGACGGAAGCCCTCAAGGCGATCAACGAGGTCCTCGAGAAGTACCCGGACAACGAATGGGCAAAATCGCACAAATACCGGATACTCGCGGACCAGCGCGACGCATACCTCAACCCGGCGCTGCCCGCGCAGCCCGCGGGCGAGGCGCCGTCCGGGCCGTGAATCGCGCGCCCAAGGTTGCGCGTGCAGGTTGGCGCCGCAATGCTAAAGGAGAACCGTCATGCCGAAGAATGTCATCGTAGCCCAATCTGGCGGGCCGAGCCCCGTCATCAACAGTTCGTTGCGCGGCGTCGTCGAGACCTGCAAGATGTTTCCGGAAACCTTTGGGACGATCTACGCGGGCTGGCACGGCATCGAAGGCGTCCTGAAAGAAGTACTGCTGGACATCTCCGCGCAGGACGAGGAGGAGATCGCGCTCCTGCGCTACACGCCCGCCGCGGGCGCCATCGGCACCTGCCGTTACAAGCTCAAGAAGGACCGGCCGGAGGACTTCCAGCGCGTCATCGACGTTTTCAAGGCGCACCATATCGGCTATTTCTTCTACAACGGCGGCAATGACTCGATGGACACCGCGCACAAGGTGGCGCAGGTCGCTAAGGAACAGGGACTGGATCTCGTCGCCGTGGGCGTGCCCAAGACCATCGATAACGACGTCGGCGACGCCGCCTTCAAACTCATCGACCACACTCCCGGCTACGGCAGCGTGGCCCGCTACTGGATGGGCATGGTGCAGAACGCGAATGAAGAGAACGCGGGATCATGCCCGGCGGACCCGGTGCTCGTCATGCAGGCCATGGGCCGCAAGATCGGCTTTATCCCGGCGGCGGCGCGGCTCGCGGACCCCAAGCGCGAAATGCCGCTCCAGATCTACCTGGCTGAATCGAAGGTGAGCGCGGAAGAGCTTTGCGACAACGTCAACGATCAGCTCAAGCGCGACGGCCGCTGCATCATCGTCGTCAGCGAGGGCTTTGACGCCGGCGAACTGGGCGAGACAAAAGACAGCTTCGGCCACACGCAATTCAGCGCATCCAAGATCACCGTGGCGCAGAAGGTCGTTAATCTGCTGAACGAGCACAAGCTGCCTGTCCCCGGCAGCGCCCGCGGGCAGGTGCCCGGCACGGACCAGCGCGACACCTGCCTTTACGCCTCCATCATCGACCTCGACGAAGCGTACAAGGTGGGTCAGCAAGCGGCGCTCATCGCCCAGTCCGGCGAAAACGGCTGGATGGCGACGATCCTGCGCGAGCCCGGCATCATCTACAACGTGCGCTATGACAAAGCGCCGCTCGAGCAGGTAGCGAATTCGGAGCGCACATTCCCGGAGGCGTGGATCGCGCCCGGCAAGACGGACGTCACCGATGATTTTGTGCGCTATGCGCGCCCGCTGATCGGCGAGGACTGGGCCAGCGTGCCCGTGGTCAATGGCCGCCAGCGGTTCACCCGGTTCAGACCCGTTTTCGCGGAAAAGAAGCTGCCCGAATACACCCTGCGACCGTCGAAAAAGTGAGAACCGCGAGTGTGGCAAGCAGTGGCACGGCAGCAAGAGGCATGTTATCCTGAGGAAGAAGACCGAGTGTGACGCATGAACCGGCGTGTTGAGCTGGAGCAAGACCCAGGGACCGGCGAATACGCGGCGTGACGTCAGTAGCGTACTTGGGCTGATTACGGACGTCTTCGCGGAAACGAGGTCATGACTGAAATGGCCGCTTGGGAATACAAGACGCTTGCGCTACGAGTGAAAGAGGGCATGTGCGACCCGGAGGCGCTGGATACGGCGCTGAACCGCATCGGCGCGGATGGCTGGGAACTGGTCACCGTGACCTGTTTACAGCACGCAGGCGAAACGACGATGCTCGTGCATCATCTGCGCCGGCCCGGCGAACCTGCGCGCCGCATCGGATTCCACGCGTAACCCAACGCGCTCGTCCTGTGGCCGCGTTCTCGCTCGGCGCTTCGCGTGTCTGGCAGGCCGTGAGTGCGCTATACTGGCGCCATTGAAACGGGTCGCGGCGCCAATCTGGGCGCGCACGGGGGGAAGGACTGGCAGAGAGCACAGGAGCAACGGCGGCTGCCATGTCGCAAGATGCCGCCCACGTCCCGTTAAACTATCGTGAAAATAAAAGGAGCAATTGAAACATGGCACACGCGGACATTGGACTGATCGGACTGGCGGTGATGGGCGAGAACCTCGTCCTGAACATGGAAAGCAAGGGTTTCACCGTCGCGGTATACAACCGCACGGTGTCAAAGGTGGACGCCTTCGTCAAAGGGCGCGGCAAGGGCAAGAAATTCATTGGCTGCCACGACATTGCCGCATTGACGGCCAGCCTGAAGCGCCCGCGCAAGGTCATGCTGCTCGTGAAGGCCGGCCAGGCGGTCGATGATTTTATCGAGAAGCTCCTCCCCCACCTCGAACCCGGCGACATCATCATTGACGGCGGCAATTCGCATTTCCCCGACACAATCCGCCGCACGAAGCTGGTCGAGAGCAAGGGGCTTCTCTACATCGGCACGGGCGTATCCGGCGGCGAGGAGGGCGCGCTGCTCGGGCCGTCGATGATGCCAGGAGGCTCGCCCGCCGCGTGGCAGCACGTGAAGGACATCTTCCAGGCCGTCTGCGCGAAGACGGACGCGGGTGAACCCTGTTGCGACTGGGTCGGCGAAAACGGCGCGGGCCATTTCGTGAAGATGGTCCATAACGGAATCGAATATGGCGATATGCAAATGATCTGCGAGACGTACCATCTGATGCACGCCGGACTGGGCATGAGCAACGAGGAAATGCACCAGGTTTTCGCCGAGTGGAACCAGGGTGAGCTGGACTCCTATCTCATCGAGATTACCCGTGACATTCTCGGATACCACGATGAGGAGGGCCGCAACGTCGTGGACCTGATCCTCGACACCGCGGGCCAGAAGGGTACCGGTAAATGGACAGTGGTGGCCGCGTTGGATGAAGGCCAGCCGCTGACGCTCATCGGCGAGGCGGTGTTTGCCCGGTGCCTGTCCGCAATCAAGAACGAGCGCGTGGCGGCGTCCCGCGTCCTGCGAAGTGACGTCAGCCCGTTCCAGGGCGACAAGCAGGCGTTCGTCGACGACCTGCGCCGGGCGCTGTATGCGTCCAAGATCATCAGCTATGCGCAAGGCTACCAGCTGATGCGGTCCGCGGCCAAGACCTACGGTTGGAACCTGAACTACGGCGGCATCGCGTTGATGTGGCGCGGCGGTTGCATCATCCGTTCCGCGTTTCTGGGAAAGATCAAGGAAGCGTTTGACCGCAATCCCAATCTCGACAACCTCCTCCTGGATCCGTTTTTCGCGGACGCGGTCACGAAGGCGCAGGCGTCGTGGCGTAATGTGGTCACAACCGCGGTAGCCTTGGGTATCCCCGTCCCTGCCATTAGTTCGGCACTGGCCTTCTTCGACGGCTACCGGAGCGAACGGCTGCCCGCAAATCTGCTCCAGGCGCAGCGCGATTATTTCGGCGCGCATACGTACGAGCGCGTCGACAAGCCGCGCGGCGAATTCTTCCACACCAACTGGACGGGCCGCGGCGGTTCGACCGCGGCATCCACGTATGTCGTGTAACAAGTTGCCCGTGCGGCTGAACTTCGAGGTCACTGTCGAGGATTTTGCCGCGTTCGGGCAGTATTTCTACAAACATACGGCCGAAGGGAGACGCGGCATGCGGCGCATGCTCTTCCTCGGCCTGGTGCTCGCGGCGGTTTTCATCTATTCCGAATATGACCGGTTCGCGCGCGGCGGACGCGACACGCTGCAAACGTGGGTCGCGCCCGCCATCGCGCTCGCTCTGTTGTTGGGCGCGTACGGCGCGTACCTGTGGCTGCTGCGGCCCGCGGTCATACGCTGGGCCTGCCGCGGCACGGCGCTGCGCGAAACGCTCGGCCCTACGACGCTGGTCCTCGAGAGAAACGGCATCTCGATAGAGAACGCGCACGGAAAAGGCCGAATCGCGTGGGCCGAAATTCTCGACGCGGCGGAGACGCCGTCCCACATCTTCCTCATCATCGGCCACTTGCGCGCGTTTATCATCCCCAAGCGCGCATTCAACGACGACACGGCGGCCAGTGCCTGCTTCCGCATGGTTCAGGAGTGTCTGAACGAAGCCCGGCCCGGCTGAAAAGGCAAACCCGGCCCGCGCCTAGAGGATGGTCTGGTTCTCGAACCAGGAATGTATCAGCTGGATGAAAAGCTCGGACAGCTTTGTCACAAACCACACGAGAAACTCTTCGACCATCCCAGGAACATCGATCAACATGACTCGTCCCTTCACCTTATGCGCGCAAAACAGCCGGACTCGCGATCGCGCACCCCGCGCAACGAACTGTTCCGGCGGTGCAAGGCAGGAGTCTACCCGCACGTTCGCTTTCTGTCAAGAATCCGGACCCCTTGCGGGCCGGAACCCTCCCGTCTACAGCCGCGCCAGCGCCTTCTTGCCGATGTCGTTGCGGTAATGCGCATCATCGAAGCTGACCTTGCGCACGGCGGCATAGGCCCTGTCGATGGCACGCGGTATGTCGGGCGCGCACGCGGTAACGTTCAACACGCGGCCGCCGCTGGTCAGGAGACGGCCACCATCCCGCCGCGTACCCGCATGAAAGACAATGACGCCGGGGTCCGTTTCCGCCGCTTCGATACCGCGGATTTCCTTACCTTTTTCGTAAGGCCCGGGATACCCGCCGCTGGCCATCACGACGGTCACGCAGGCGCTGTCGTCGTATTCCAGCCGTTCCCGGTCAAGCGTGCCCTCGCAGCATGCCATCAGTACCGGCACGATATCGTTGCGCATGCGCGGCAACACTACCTGCGTCTCGGGGTCACCAAAGCGCACATTGAACTCAATTACCTTCGGGCCCTGTTCGGTAATCATCAGGCCGGCATACAGAATGCCCTTGTATGGCGAGCCCTCCAGAGTCATGCCTGCCACGGCGGGCCGCAGCACCCGGTCCTCGATCTCGCGCATCACCACCGGCGTAACCACCGGCGCGGGCGAATAGGCGCCCATGCCGCCCGTGTTGGGACCGCTGTCATTGTCGCCCACCCGCTTGTGGTCCTGACTTGACGCCATCGGCACGACGGTCTGCCCGTCGCAGAAAGCCAGTATGGAGGCCTCCTCGCCAACGAGGCATTCTTCTATGACGACCTTGGCGCCCGCATCGCCGAAGACCCGGTCGACCATGATCTCACGAATCGCCGCAACGGCGGAGCCCGCGTCAGGACACACCGTCACCCCCTTGCCCGCCGCCAGGCCGTCCGCCTTCACGACAATCGGCATTTCCCTTTCATGAACGAACTCGACCGCGACACCCGGGTCCGTGAATTCCGCATAAGCCGCCGTGGGAATCTTGTGCCGCGCCATGAACGCCTTCGCAAAGGCTTTGCTCGCTTCAAGCTGCGCCGCGGCAGCCGACGGACCGAAAACGGTTAGGCCGCGCGCCGCCATGCAGTCGCTGATACCCGCGGCAAGTGGCGCCTCGGGCCCCACCACGACCAACCCCACGCCGCGCGCCGCGGCAAAGTCGGTCAGCGCCGCAAAGTCATCAACGCCCAAGGCGACGGACTGGCCTTTTCCCAAGCTGTCAACACCGGGACTGCCCGGCGCGCAATACACAGTGTCGACTTCGGGGCTTTGCGCAATTTTCCATGCTATGGCGTGTTCACGTCCGCCCGAGCCAATTATCAAGACCTTCACGCTGTCCCCTTTCCGCTGGTGTGGCACAAGCATGCTGCCGGGGATCTGCTGCAACAGCACCCCGGCGGACTATTCGGCCGGCGGCCCCGTGCGCTGGAAATAAGCCGCCAGAATACGGTCATACTCGGCGGTGCACTCGAACGCCTCCTGCGCGAGCCGGAAACGCATGGCATAGGACACGGCGCCGTCGTGCGCGCGCATTTCGTGCATAATCTGCGGGTACTTGCCGGGATTGACCGCCACTGTTACGTACCGGAAATTCTTCGCGGCGGAGCGTATCATTGCGACGCCCCCGATGTCCGTCTGCTCGAAGACCTCATCCGCCGTGATTTGCGGCCGCGCCACAATTTCATTCAGCGGGTGCAGATTCGCCACGACGAGGTCGATCCAGCCGAAACCATGCGCCTGCAACTGTTCCAGGTGTACCTTGTTTTCGCGGACGCCGAGCAGCCCGGCATGCACCTTGTGGTGCAGCGATTTCACGCGGCCGTCCATGAGTTCCGGCACACCGGTGAATTCCGATATGCTAATCGCCCCGATGCCCGCTTCCTGAAGCACCTTCAGGGTACCCGAGGTGCTGATGATCTCGACCTCGAACTCGCTCAACAGGCGCGCGAGTTCGACGATGCCCGTCTTGTCATGACAGCTCAGGATTGCGCGTCGTATCCGCTGCATATCCCATCCTCCACCCGAAAAAGGAAACGCATCATACGCAATTTCAGACGAAATGTCGAATCCGGTCTCGCGGAGCCCCTGCGTCATCCCCGCACACAAGAATCATGAAGGTATGACGCCCATCTCGCCGGTTGCCGTTTCCTCGACAGGTTTTCTTGACATGCCCCTTTCGCTGTGCTATTTTCCGGTTTTCGGACCGTCGTGCGCCCAGTCTGTGTGGGCGTTTTTGTTGTAAGCAGCCGGGAAACCACATGCCCCATGCATCCCGTAATCCTTGACTTGGGCCCCATCAAGCTGCACACGTACGGTCTAATGATTGCCATCGGGTTTCTGGCCGCCCTCTACTTCATCCGCCAGGATGCTCGCAAGCGCCTCCAGGTCGCGCCGGATACGGTCAATGAACTGGGCTTCTGGATCCTCATCTCCGGGATCTTGGGCACGCGTCTCCTTCACATCCTGCTGTATCCCCAAGACTACAGCCTGACCGACCCGGTTGGATGGGTGGCGCTGTGGCGCGGCGGCCTCGTTTTTCAGGGCGCCTTGCCGACGGCGCTGGCCTATTACTACGTGGCGATGCGCAGGCGCAATCTCCCCTTCTGGGCCGGTCTCGACGTGGCCATCCCATACCTCCCCCTCGCCCACGCTCTCGGGCGAGTCGGCTGCTTCATGTACGGCTGCTGCTATGGCCGGCCAACGGACCTGCCTTGGGGCCTCTGTTTCCCGGCCGGGAGCCCCGCTTGGAACGATGGGCTCCACGCCCTCGACGCGACGTGCACCTTCCCGCTGCACCCCACGCAACTCTACAGCGTCGCCGGGTTGCTCGTGCTCTCGGGCCTGCTTCTCCTCCTGCGGCGGTCCTGGACCCGGTTTGACGGCGTTACCGTCCCGGCATACTTGATGCTCTACGGCGTGTTTCGTTTCATTTTGGAATTCTTCCGGGGCGACAACAATCCCCGCCATCTGGGAAGCCTGACGCTGAGCGACCAACAGGTGATTGCGCTCCTCATGGCCGCCGTGGGCATTGCCCTGTTCTTTGTCCTGTGGCGCTACGGCAAAGCGACGGCCGCGGTTGCGCTCGATTCAGGAAAAGGGAAGAAAGACCGCTGATGTGGCGATTCGTCCAGATTACCGACCCGCATCTCGCCAGTGACCGGGACGGCGTGTGGAACAACCGGTTCCTGTGCAGCATGATGCCCGAGGTCATGGCCTGCCTGGGCCAAGATCTGCGGCGGCTCGAGCCCGAGTTCATCCTGGCTACGGGCGACATCTGCAGCAGGCAGACTCGCGAGGCCATGTTCGAGGCACGCGACCTGATGGATTCGCTGGGCGTGCCCTATTTCCCGGTGGGCGGCAACCACGATTTCGTGCTGCCGGAATCCCGCGCCTGGTTTCTCGAAGCCTTCTCCCGTCATCTGCCTCACCCCCGGACGGTCTATTCCTTCGACTTTCGCGAACTGCATTTCTGCGTGCTCGACCCCTGGTGGCTCTGGAGCGACGGCACGCTCAGCGAGGTGAGCGAAAAGTCCGTGGCGGAAAAAATGGACACGACGCTCAAAGGTGCGCGCTGGGCCATGCCGCCCGGCCAGCTCCAGTGGCTCGAGAACGACCTGGAAAACCACGCGAACACCCCCACGCTCATTGCCGTTCATTATCCCGCGGTCCCCACGCCAGAGCGCATGCGCCGCCCCAATTTCATGGACGGCGGCTGCCTCGAAAACGGCCGCGAACTGCTCAAACTCCTGCGCGCCTACCCGCAGGTTCGCGCCCTCTTCTCCGGCCATGCGCACCTGCACTTCATCGAAGAATGCGAGGGGATCGTCCAGGTCGTCACCGGTTCCCTGCCGGAATTCCCCACCGAATACCGGGATATCCGCGTCTACGACGACCGTATTGAAGTGAGCACACTCGGGTTGAGTGATCCCGCCTTTGCGCGACGGTCCCTCATCGATGGCAAAGACTGGACCGCCGGGGAAGCGCAAGACCGCGCCGCGGTCATTCCCCTGGACTAACGTCCCGCGAGCACCAGCACGAGTTCGCCCCGATCGAGGCGGAACCCGCCCAGCTTGATCTTGCTGCCGCTGGCAAACGTGACTTTCGTCGACAGCGCAATGATGGGCTTCTCTTCCGGCTGGGCGGGCATGAGTTCAAGCCGCAGCGCCAAGGTGAGCCGTGTATCGGCGTCGCGCGAAACCGGCGCCACGTATAGCGTGTACCTTTTGTCGATAGGGATACGCGCTTCCTGGCCGAACGCGATATTCTGATGCACGCCTGCGATCAGATAGAAAGAGTCGAAGGGCAGACTGCCGACCTCGTCGCGAATCTCGTCCAGCCCCGCCCCAAAATACTTCTCCGTTCGCTGTTCCGATACGGCTTGCACCGCCCAAAAGGACAGCCCGGCGGGCGCCGGCTGCTCGGTCACGCCCGCCAAGGTCAGCATGTAGAGAAGGCTAAGGATTCCCATACCAGACATCATCAGGCGCGTTGTTGACCCAGATCACCGCATCGCCATCCTGGCCGATTTGCACGTCGATACTCACGCCGTCGAGTTCCGAGTAGGTGGACTCCACAACCGTCGCCTCGACCCTGCGCGACGGCGCGCTGAAATCCGCGAAGAGCACGTACAACGCCAAGGCAATCAGGATGGCCGCGGCGGACATCGACGCCAAGGCCCAGAACCGGCGCCAGACGCGCGCCGGCGCGTCGTCCAGCCGTTCCCGGATCCCTTCGAAGAAGGAGGGGAACTGGCCATCGGTAATGGTTTCATGAGTGGCCACATCCGCAGCGCCGGCGCGCAGGGTGCGCAATTGCGCCAGGTATCGGGAACAAACCGGACAAGATGCGGCGTGTTCGGCCACGTCCGGCGGCGCAAACGCCATTTCGCCGTCGAAGAAAGCCTCGACTTGATGCAGACGGCGGCACTTAGCCATGTCCTGCCTCCTCCACAACCCCCATCTTGATGAGGGTATTCTGTAACTTCCGGCGCGCATGGTGCAACCGGCTCATAACGGTGCCTATATTGCATCCCATCGTATTCGCCATCTCCTGATACGACAACCCTTGATACTCCCTGAGGAGAAAGGCCGTCCGGTGTTTCTCCGGCAACTGCGCTACCGCCGCCTCAATCGCCGCCCCCAATTCCTGGGCCTGCACCTGCCGCCCCGGATTGGGTATCGCGCTCGGCTGCTCGCCCGCGCCAATCGCGTCATCGAACGGCACCGTCTCCAGGTTGCGCTTCTTAAAGAAGTCCTTGCACCGGTTCGCCGTTATCCGCAACAGCCAGGTCTTGAAGCTCGCTTCGCCGCGAAAATCGCGCAGCGATTTGTACGCCTTCACGAATACGTCCTGCGATATGTCCCATGCTTCCTCGCGATTCTTCACAAAATGGCAGCTCAGCGCGAACACATCGTTGCGATAGCGGCGCACCAACTCTTCAAATGCATACCGGTCGCCGGCCTGCGCACAGGCCACCAATGCCGGGTCTTCGGCATTGCGCGGGTCCGGGCATACTGATTCCTTCGCGGCGTTCATACGACCGGTATCATACAGCATCGTCGTGCCGCACCACATGCCCGCTTCCCGTATTCTGGATTACGTTCACGGACAGGACGAATTTGCCGGGCCGCTTATTCATTTCCTCCCGGAACAGGCAGTCACGGGTCCCAAGACGCGCTCCTCCTTCCCCTATTCACACCGGTACACCGCCGTCCCCCGCTCCGGAATCACATCCCGCCATTTGTGGCCTTCCTCACACGACAGCGGGAAACGGGCGGGCGGCGCCAGGCGCGTCACCGCATCCAAGAATTGTGGCCAGACCAGAACCGTGCTTCGGGACTCGTTGGTCCCCTCGCCTCCGTGCACGAAGACAAAACTGCCCGCAACGGCCACATGTCCCGGCGTCTCGCGATACCGGTGTCCCCCTCCTTGCTCCAGCGCAAACCGCAAAACAGCCAACGGTACCTGCGGCACGGCGCAATAGATTACCGTTCCTGGACCTTCCCGGCGCGCTGCGATGGCGGTTTCGCCAGACGGGGTGTATGCAGCGAGTCTCTGCACATCGGGGTTTAAGATTATCAGACGCGGTATATGCGTATTTTCAATTAATTTAATCTGTTCTTGATTGTTTTCAAGAATAAGCTCCTGCGGAGTTCCGTCCAGTCGCGCTTCCACCGCGAAACCCGTTGCCGCGCCCACCCGCGTCACGTCCGGGCCCGCCGGCCCCATAATGCCCGGTGCGTAAACCCAGACCACGGCCCCTCCGCGCTTGAGTACCTCGTTCGCCGCCTCCTGCGCGGCCCTGTCGAGCGTGTAGGCATTGGGAAAAACCAGCAGCCGTACCGTCTCGGGCAGGCGGGCCGTGTCACACGTCAGATAGTAGCCGACAGGCGCACTCAGCAGACCCAGCTCGTGACGCTGCAGCCCCAAGCTGCATAGAAGCACGGGATGGGTATTGTCGGTCAGGTACGCAACAGCCTCTTCGTCCACCACAAAGGCGACTTCCGGCCGGAAAGGCGGCGCGCCCCGCAGTTCCGCGGCCACGCGACGGGCCAGCCCGGTGCTCTGCCAGAACACAGGGTCGTTCCAACGTCCGTCGGAGAGCAGGTCGAAAAACCAGAATCCGCACCGGTGCATGAGGAAGTTTCCGTAATTGCGTCGCGTGACCGCCAGCGTTTCTTCCATTGATTGGGTTCGCCGCTCCCAACCTGGCGCGACCACCCCTTCGGGCGGCGGCTGGGACAGGTGCGTGTAGGTGTCCTCTTCCATGATAGCGAGCTTGCCATGCAAGGCGACCGAGTCCACCGGCAGGTGAAAATGCCCCGGTTCGCCCACACCACGTTCAAAATAGGAATAGGGTGCGTGGATGAGGTCAATCGCGTCCGAAGCAAGCAACCGCCCGAAGGCCAAATGCCCTGAATGGGCCAGCGCGCGCGGACCGTTGTGATTCAACTCGAACGTATAACCGTAGAACGCGCCGGTCAGCACCCGGCCTTTGGAGGCTTCTTTGACCGCGCGTCCGAAGTGGATTATGGCATCGGCCATCATCTCGCTTTGGAACCATTGCATGTCCATGCAGGCCCGGTGCTTTTTGGGGTCGCGAAAGATGCCCCACGCCGCCGCTTCGCGCTGTTCCGGCGTAGCAAAGGTCGCGGTGTCCAGCGAGACCTGCGGGTCGTTCCAGGCCTGCCGCAGCGCCTTGTCACGCCGGTAGCGCTGCCGCAGCCATTTGCGGAACGCCGCGAGGTTCGCGGGGGAATAATCCATGAATTCCTCCGTGCGCGGATAGAACCACTCCCCCGTTTGCAGATACGCGAACATGAGACCGACAAACCGTTCCGCGTGCGGCCCCTGCGCAATCAGCTCCACAAGCTGCCGCAGCTGATCCGCGACGGCTTCGCGCCAGATTTCGCTCGACGGCGAGGCCATATCGAGCCGTTCGCCATCCGCCGTGGTAATGCACTCATCCGGATGTTGTTGAAGCCATTCCGCGGGCGCCCCCAAGCCGATTCGCGGGTAGAAATAACCGTTCGGACAGGCCCCGCAAAACGCATCCATTACGCCACGGATGTCGTCCTTGGAACTGCGCCAAGGGAGCGCCAGATTGAAGCTGAAGAAGGGGATGTCCGCATTGGCCGCCAGACACAGTTCCTGAAACAACACGTCATCCCGTCCAAACTGGTTATTGGCGGCGAAGAAGATCGGGGCGTACACCTGGCCGTCTACGAGAATCGCGGGTGCGCCTGCCTCGCCCGAGCGCACCACGCATCGCGGCATATCTTGGGCTGAAGCAGCCTCCAAAACGGCAAACACGGACGCGAGCAGCAGAGACCCGGTCTTCATGAGGTGCGTACGAGAATAAAGTCGACGAGCCCTTCCATCGATTCCCGATACGGGCTCGGCGGCAGTTCCGCGGCGCGCTCGACGGCCAATTCCGCGAAACGCCGGGCATCCGCCTCCGTGCGCTCGCGCGCGCCGGTGCGCGCGACGGCTGCGCGCACCCACGCCTGGTCGCTTTCGGTCAACACGGAGTTGCGCATGGCGTCCAAGCGGGCGCATTCATCCAGACTCAGGCCATCGCGCATGTACAGGATGGGAAGCGTACGCTTCCCCTCGACGATGTCGCCGCAGGCGGGCTTGCCGAGTTGCGCGGCCGTCTGCGTTACATCGATGAGGTCATCGATGATCTGGAATGCCGTGCCGAAGGCCATCCCGAATTGCTGGAGCAAGACGCCGTATCGGGACATGACAAGGCAACTGACGCCCGAACACGCCTCAGCAAACAGGCTGGCTGTCTTGCTCTCGGCGAGGCTCAGGCAATCCTCTCTCGAGAACGGTTCGCCTTCCCGTCTGAAATAGGTCAACTCTCCCTCGGCCATGCGCCGCAGGCACGCGATCGCCCGGGCAATAACCAGACAGCAATCGTAGCTCGCGAGGAGGTCGATGGCCCGCGCTACCAGATAGTCGCCGCCGAGCACAGCGGCATGGTTGTCCCACAATACGTTCAGCGCCGAAGCGCCACGCCGCAGCACGGCCTTGTCGATTACGTCGTCATGCGCCAGGGAGGCGAGGTGCAGAATCTCGTATGCGGCGGCCAGCGGGGCATAGCGCGCGATTTCGCGCTCGCCCATGGCGCCCGCGCCCAACAAGCACAGCGCCGGGCGCAGCAGCTTGCCGCCCGCGGCCGGCCGCTCCGTCACGGGCAAGCGGACCAGGCTCAAGGCGTCGCCCCAGATACATGCGATAGTCTCGCGCACCTGAGCCAGTTCGTGCTCGATCGGGCGGTAGAGGTCGGGGAGGTTTAGGGTCGTCTTCACGCGCGATATCTTAGCATAGAGGCCCCGCGGAGGCACAAACGTGCAATGATTGGCCTGCTGCCGCGCGTCGGAGTACAATGCCCCGCGAAAATGGGAGTTGTACGCCGTGCTCCGCGTCTGCGTCATCGGAATGGGCCCCATCGGCAACAGCCATGCCCGGCATTATCAGTCGCATCCTTCGTGCGAACTGGCCGGCGTCTGCGACATTCTCCGGGAACGCGCCGACACCGCCGCATGCCGGTTTGGCGTGCCCGCGTTCTACGACGCCACGGAAATGCTCAAGGCTCTGCGCCCGGACCTCTGCGGCGTCTGTACGGGCGGTTTCGAGTACGGCAGCGACCACTACGAACCGACGATGCAGGCGCTGGACGCCGGCTGCCACGTGCTCGGCGAGAAACCCATCCACAACGAAATCGGCAAAGCCGAAGAAATGGTCCGTTTCGCGCGAGAGAAGCGGCGCTGTTACGGCATCAATCTGAACCACCGGTTCACGCCGCTGGCCCGCACCGCCCGCAAATGGATTGACGAGGGCAGGCTCGGGCATCTCCTTTTCATCAACATGGCCATGTGGATCGGGAACCCGGCTGAAAGCTCGCCCTGGTTCCAGATCAAGGCGCTGCATCCGCATACCATAGACGTCATGCGCTACTTCTGCGGCGATATCGCGTCCGTTCAGTGCTTCGCCACCAAGGCGCCCGGACGGTCCATCTGGTCCACTGCCCATTTCAACTTCAAGTTCGTCAACGGCGCCGTCGGCGGCCTGACCGGCAGTTACGACATTCAGCGCGGCCACCCCATGGAACGTTGCGAAGTCGCGGGAACCGGCGGCCGCTTCGTGCTCGAAGACCTGTTCGACGAACTGACGCTGTACCCGGCGGGCAACATCGAAAAGACCGTGATCTCGAACACGGTCTTCGGCACGATCGCCGAAAAGTCTTTCGATGACACCTTTCGCAACCGGATCCACCGTTTTGTGGAGCAAGTGGCGGCCAGCTGCCCGCCGGAAGACATCGATGGTTCCGGCGCGGACGCGCTCGCCGCACAGAAGGTGCTCGCCGCCGCCATCGAGTCCATTGAAGAAGATGCCGTCGTCCATCTCATCTGACCGGAGCCTCTTCCATGCTGCCAGACGCCGCGGATGAAATCGCCGGGGCCATTCTCCAGGCGCGGGCGCTCCACTTCCGTCACGCCGCTATCGAGACGGCAGGCTTATTCTGGGCCGCAGTCGAATTGTTGATTCTATACGCGGTTCTGGTAGCGCGCCGTTACCTCGGCGAACACCCCTTGCCCGCGGCGCTCGCTCTCACTCGAACCGAACGCCGTCGCGCCTGGGTCTGGGCCTGTGTGTTCGCCTGCGTTTCCGCGTTGCTGTACGCCCGGCACACCGTGCTCACGCCAGTCCATCGTCTGCTGGAATCGGCGGAAACCGGTGTGACCCTTGCCTCCGTTTCGTCCGCGTACGGGGAACGGGTCCACGAACACCTGGCGATCTGGGCCGCATTCATTACGCTCTGGGTAGTCCTCGAAATCCTCATCGTCTACCATGGCTGGCGCGCCTTCTGCCTGCTGCGCGCGCGTATACGGAGACCTCATGCGGAGACCGTCTGACGTCCGGCCCATCATCACCCTGGCGCTGCTTGCCCTCGCGCTGCTCGTGCCATGCGTCCTGTTCGCCGCTGCAACGCCCGTATCCGGTCCGCTGCTTGCGGCGTTCGCGCAAGCGGAATCCGCGTGTGCGCCGCACCGGAACGCCGTGTATTTATACCTGCGCATCGCCGGCATTGCCTGGATCCTCGTCGAGTGGGGCGCGGCAGTCGTGCTGTGGCGCAGCTGGCGGCTCCTGCGCGCCGCGCAAAGGAACCGCACGTCATGAACGACTGGGTCACCTGGCTGGGCGCACGCTTCTCGCCGGAAGCCTACCTTTTCTGGACTCGCATCCAATGCCTCGCCTGGAGCTGCGCGGACCTCGCGATTGTGTTCTACTGCGTCCGGATAGCCAACCTTGCCCGAACCGTCGCCCAACAACCCCGGCACCGGGTCCCCTATCTCATTCTGGCGGCCACGGCATGTTTGTTGCCCACTGTTGCGCTGGCCGTCACAGGCATGCAAATCTTCCTGATCGAACTGCTCGTGACCGTGCCGCACTTCGTGCTAATCTTGTACCTCATAGCATCCAATCTCGCCGTTGCGCCGCAGGCGCTCGCAAAGCTCCTGAAAGGCGCCGGCGGCGTTGAAGGATGCGCACAATATCCTTTCAATGAACCGGAAACTGAGGGGTGAGCGTGGTCAGCGAGGCGAACAAGAGGCCGCGTGTCAACATCATCCTGCACCTTATTGGCCGGCTGGTGATGTGGGCCGCCGGCTGGCGCATTGAAGGCAAGGAGCCGGACTTGGCCAAGTACGTGGTGATCGTGGCCCCCCATACCTCGAACTGGGACCTGCCTTTATTCTTGTTTGCTTCGTTCGTTGAGCGCATCAAGGGAGACTGGCTCGGAAAGCACACGGTCTTCTGGTGGCCCCTCGGGCCGGTGCTGCGTGCTTTCGGCGGCATTCCGCTAGACCGCGGCTCCTCGCGCAATCTGGTACAGCAGGTTGTCGACGAATTCAATGCGCGAGACAGGATGATTCTGGGACTGGCGCCCGAAGGCACGCGTTCGAGAATGCCGTACTGGCGTTCCGGGTTCTATCACATCGCTCTGCAAGCGCAAGTGCCCATCGTTCTGATCTTCGCCGACTACGGCCGGAAGGTCTGCGGCTGGGGCCCCACGATTTATCCCACGGGCGACATCACCGCGGATATGGACCAGATTCGCGGCTTCTGCAGCACGATCACCCCGCTCCGTCCTGACCAGGTCGGGCCCATGCGGCTGCGCGAGGAAAAGGACCGCACGCCCGACAGCACCGCCTGAACGCCATTATCCGGCCGTTTCGCGGGCCAGCCTGTGGAGGATCTCGATACCGCGCTTGATCGTCTCGTCCGGCGCGGCAAACGAAATCCGCAGGTGCGTGTGCTTGTCGCTGAACACGCTTCCGGGGATGATGAGCAGGTTGTTTTCGATAGCGCGCTTCACGAACGCGTCGCCGTCGCTGCCGGGCGATCTCGGAAAGATATAGAACGCGCCCCCGGGTTTGGTCACCTCGGTGATTTCCTTGAGACCCGCGTAGATCAGATCACGTTTGCGGCGGTAGGCCTCCACTTTGGCCGACATGTCCGCGTCCAGCGCGGCGACGGCTGCCTTCTGCGCAAAGGAAGGCGCACACACGAATGAATACTGCTGGAGCGTGTTCATCGCCTGGATGACTTCCTCCGGGCCCGCCGCATAGCCCACGCGCCAGCCGGTCATGGCTGCGTTCTTCGAGAATCCATTGAGGAGCAGCACGCGGTCATGTAGTCCGGCCATGGTCGCGGGCGGCGCGTCATAGCTTAACGACTCATAGATCTCATCCGAGATCACAAGCAGATTATGTTCCCGCGCCACAACCGCCAGCGCGCGCAATTCGTCCTGGCTCATCGTGACGCCTGTCGGATTTGCAGGGGTATTGATGATCAGGAGTTTCGAGCGCTCCGTGACCGCCGCGGCAACCGCGTCCGCGCGCAATTTGAAGTCGGGATAGGTGTCAACCATCACCGGCTTCCCACCGAGCAATCGCGTCAGATGCTTGTACATCACGAAGTACGGGTCCGCGAGAATGACCTCGTCTCCGGGGTTCACCGTTGCGAGCAAGGCAAGAAACAGGCCGCCGGAAACGCCGCTCGTGATCATGACATTGTGCAGCGGCACGCCGAATTTCCGTTCATAGTAGGCCGACGCCGCTTCGCGCAATTCCTCGATGCCCCACGTCTGCGTATAGGAATTGAAGCCCGCGCGAATGCTCGAGACGGCCACCTCTTTGACCGCGTCATCCACGTCATAGTCCGGCTGTCCGATGCTCAGATTGACCGGATTCGTCATTTTCGCGGCCAGCGCGAAGACCTTGCGAATGCCGCTCGCATCGATGCAATTCATACGTTCCGCGAGATAACTCATGAAGCAGTCTCCTTATGCCCTGACGTGGGCATCCCCGCGCGAAGAGAGCGAATTATAACGGCCGCGCCGCGGGCGCCGCAACGGGCGGGCGACGCGGCTTCGCGTTACACCCAGCCCAGCGTCACCGCGGTGGTGGCCAGCGTCAGCACGAGCAGGAACCCGCACATGTCCGTGAGCGTGGTCAAAATGGGCGGCGCACCCAGCGCCGGGTCCATGCCCGACCAGCGCAACGCCAGCGGGATCAGCCCGCCCAGCGACACAGCCACGAGCGTATTCAAAGCGAACGCGGCGCCGATAACCAGCCCAAGCACGGGCGTTTCGTGCCAGAGGCCGAAGGCCAGCACGCCGAGCAGGCTTCCCAGCACAATCCCGTTCAGCACGCCTACGGCCACTTCCTTCGCCAGGACCAGCATATAGTCGCTGGGCCAAATCAGGCCAAGCGCCAGTTCGCGTATACTGACCGCCACCGCCTGGTTGCCGCTGCAGCCGGACATGTTGCAGATGACGGGCATGAAAAACACGAGCGCGAAAACGCGGCTGACCGTGCCCTCGAACCACAAGATCACGCTCGCCGCGGTGATACTCAGCGCCATGTTCAGCAGCAGCCACACAAGCCTGCGCGACGCGCGCTCCCGCAGGGGCATGGAACGCAGTTCCTCGCCCGTGATGATACCGCTGTAGCGCAGGAACGCCTTCTCCTGTTCCTCAAACAACGCTTCCTCGACCGCGGCGCGCCGCACCACGCCAATGACTTTCCCCTCTTCATTCGTGACGGGGACATTCCAGAACGTCCAGCGTTCAAAGAAGTCGTCCAGTTCCTCCATCGGCGTGTCGGCCAGCACGTAAATCGGGTTCACGATCATGACGTCGCGGAGTTCTCTTTCGGGCTTTGCCAGCAGGAGGTCGCGTATCCGCACTACGCCGACGAGGGTCCCGTGTTCTGATTCGACATAGACATAATGCACGCCGTAATCGGAGTATTTGTCCCCATTTTCGCGCATATCCTGCAACACATCCGCGACGCGCATGGTCTGCGGATAGACGACGAAGTCCGTCGTCATGATGCCGCCCGCCGTGTCGTCGGGGTATTGAAGCAAGCGCCGCGCGTCCGCCGCTTCCTCGGGCGCCATCTCACGCAGGATGGCCTCGGCGTCCTCCTGGTCCATTTCGCCCAGGATGTCCGCCCGGTGGTCGCTCTCCATCTCCTCCACGATGTTCGCGGCGTGCTCGACCGGCAGTTCTTCGATCAGGTCCGCGGCGTGCGCGTCCGCCAGCTCTTCCATGAGGTCCGCGGCACGTTCCGGGCCGACGACTTCGAACAGAGCGGACCGTTCCTCTTCCTCGAGGCGGGACAGCACGCGCCCCACCTCGCCTGGCGAGAGTCTCGCCAGCAGCGCGGCGACTTCTTCGCCTTGCTGCGCGCGCAGGAGCTCTTGAAGCTCCTTCCAGGGCGCCTCGATGTCCATTTCAGCCATGGTCCGCAACTTTCCTGCCGCTGATGCTGCCGCTACGTG
>JAGMZX010000114.1 GCA_018005585.1 Candidatus Hydrogenedentota bacterium
GCCTTCGCCGTCTCCTTCGCCCTCGCCTTCGCCTTCACCCTCGCCTTCGCCTTCGCCCTCGCCTTCGCCTTCGCCTTCGCCTTCACCTTCACCTTCACCTTCGCCTTCGCCTTCACCCTCGCCTTCGCCTTCACCCTCGCCTTCGCCTTCACCCTCGCCTTCGCCTTCACCCTCGCCCTCGCCCTCGCCCTCGCCCTCGCCTTCCGCACCGCACACCACTTGCCCGCGGATTTCACCAGTCGGGTTTTCAACGCTCTCCACCTGGACATAGACGTCTTCGTACAAATCCAGATAGTAGAGGTCGAGACCTGTGAACGTGTAGTTGACCGGGCTTGTGGCGGCGCCGAAGTCGATAATCATCGGCCCGACCGCACCGGGCGCGCCCATATAGATGCCGGCCACGCTCGGGTTCCCAACCGAATGAAGCACCTCAGCGCGGAAGGTGCCCTGCGACAGGTTTTGGTAAAGCGTCATTACGCCGTTGGCCTCGCTTCCGGACGGCGGCACGGTCTGCGAACTTTCGAGGTCGACCACGCAATAGACAATTTCCTCCTCGCCTTCACCCTCGCCTTCGCCGCCGGCGACCACGAGCAATTGCACGATGTTGCTCGGAATCACCACGGTCGCCTTGCCGGCATCGTTGCCCGTGACTTGCACCTGATAGAAGCCGTCCTGACCGAGTTGCAGGTCCAGCAGGACAAGGTCACGGTTGGTTTCACCCGGCAGCAACGACAAGGCATCGGAAGTGGGTCCGCCGTACCACTGGTACGTTGGCGCGGGCGCCACGCCGCCCATCGGGCGCACGGTAAACGTGTGGTCATTGCCCTCATTGACCACGGCGCTCTGCGGCTGCTGATAGATAGCGAAAGCCGTCTCTCGCACAACGACCTGCGCCGACACGGACCGCCGAGTCCAGAGAGGATCGCACATTGTGACCGTGTAGAAACCATCCTGGTCGGCAAACGGGTACTCGACATAGTATGACGGCCCCGTGGAAACCGGCCCTCCGAGCGGCTCAAAGTCTTCGATGTCGATCTTCTCCCACTTGTACTCGACCGGCCCGCCCGGCAAGCCTTCCGCATACAGGATGTTCAAATCGAGCGGAATACCGACGAAGTTGTCGTGGTTCTGAGGCTGCTGCGTGATCTGCAGCGGAGGATTCGAGATGCTTTCGGCTTCCAGCCATTCCTGCCGCGTCGCTGTGGCGTTATAGGCGGCCAGATTGGTCGTGCCATCGCCGTTAAGGTCGCCGCTCGCTCCGAGAAGCGCGCCCATGCAGGTCATGGGCGGACACGCAAAGTTGTTGATGAAGTTCTGCAGTGCCGAACAGATATTCGTGTTGTCAATCTCAATGCGGATATCGACCGTAATCGGGTCCGTGATGGAAATCGTCTCGTCGAAATCCTCAATCTGTCCGCACGGTATCGTGTAGCCTTTGGCCAAGTCCACCGGCGCCGCCTTCAGGTCGGCCAGCAATGCCGGCACGAGGTACTTCAGCACGGCCAGCGTTACTTGCCCCATGAATGCCTGCAAATGGTCGATGCCGGCCTGGTCGCCCAGCGTCACCGTGCCCGCGCCCACCTGAATCATCATGTCTTCCAGAAGGGGATGCGCGGAAACGAGCAGGCCGTCGCTCGGATCCGCTTCATTGACGGACCACAGACTCGGCACATCAAAACACGTATCGCCAATGACTGGCAGGTCCAGACACTTCTGCTCCCCGGTCGTAATAGACTCCGTGATGTTGAGCAGCCCGCCCAGCGCCGTCACATGTACGCCCGAGATGGTCATCTCAACCGTCTGGATATACGCGACGTTCGCCGCATAGGCCGCGCGAATCGCATCGACATCCGCCGGGTCAAGACCGCCGACCACCGACGCATCGCCGTCGATAATAGCTGCGAGCATGTCCAACTGGTCGTCGTCATTGATGCCATTCCCGTTGTTGTCAACGCCGAGGAAGCCCGGCCCCAGCTGCCCGGGGATCTGGGTCCAGACCGGCGTGCTGCCCATGCTGCCCGTCCACAGGTTTTCGCCTGTATCCGGGTCGACCAGCAACTGCCCCAGCAGCACTTCCATCATGCCTAGAAGGAAGTCGTGGTCCAGTTGGTCCTGGTAGCACTGGGCTCTCGCCGCGCCCGGCGCCAACGCCAGCAACAACGCAGCCACTATGAATCCTTGCACAAACACATTCTTCTTCACGACAGGCACACCTCATGGGTTTTCGGCGCAGTCTGCCGAATCCGCGTGCTTCTCTCGTCCCTTCCCGAAGGTTGTCCAAGCGCACGATACTTGAACTCTGGCACCTACCAACAGCCAAACAAATCCGAGCCACCCTTCCGGAGAATCCGGCCACATTCTAGCCGTCTCCGGCGCAAAGTGCTTGTTTCTCTAGTCTGATTCTATCATGAGTGTCAAAAAATTGATACTCTTTTCTCATCTTGGCGAATTTCTCATTTTTCGCTATTTGCCTAAGCCGCCTCTGACCGTCAGAATAGATGCATCCCGGCTCGTGCCGGTCTCGCCAAGCCTCATGCGAAAGGAAGTAACACGATGCATGCCAGACAATTGTTCGCCGCGGCCGTTCTTGGCACGCTGCTCCGCGTGAGCGGCGCAGCCACGGTTTCCATTGCTGAAGACCGAATGCTTGTTGTAGATGGAACACGGCTCTTCGTGGCCGGGTTGTATGAAAACCCGCAGGACGATGCCGTATTGCGCGAGGCGGCAGATGCCGGTTTTCATCTGGTCCATGCCGCCGCGGAAGCGGATGCGCTGAACCGTCTCGCCGCGCATAACCTGTATGCTTGGATAAATACAGGCTCTTGTATTGACCTGAGTGAGAACGAGGACGCGCGCGCGGAGGAACTCGGTAAGCTGGTGGACGCCGCCGCCGCGCATCCGGCTTTGCTGGTATGGGAAGTGCCCGACGAAGCGCTGTGGAACGTCTGGTACGGCGCCATACTCTGGCGTGGCGGCGAAGAACCGGATTTGCTCGCCGGGAAGATTAAGGACTTGCAGGACGAGGCCGAACGTGAACGGCTGACTTCCAAGCTGGAGCGCTCCCGAGCGTTGCACCGTGCAGGCCAGTACCTGGAGTCGGAACACCTTGCCGATGAACTCTGGAGCGACCTTGGCCAGACGTCTCCGCATCCGGGGCTCGGCCTGGCAAATGCGCCGGAGCGGGCCGCGCGGATGCGCCAGGGGATGATAAAAGGCCGCGCCCTGATGCGCGGACTCGACCCCGCACACCCCGTCTGGATGAATCACGCGCCGCGCAATCAGGTCGCGCAATTGGCGCAGTTCAACGAAGCGGCGGACATCGTGGGCTGCGACATCTATCCCGTTCCTGAGTCCCCGCGAGTAGGACATTCGGACTTGCGCGACCGCACGATCGCCTCGGTGGGCGCATACACCCGCCGCATGCAGGAGGCCGCGCCGGGCAAGCCCGTCTGGATGGTGCTTCAGGGCTTCGGCTGGGGAGACATCCAGCCGGACCAGCCGCCGGAAGTCCGCGAGCAGTTGCGCCGCCCGACCCGCGCGGAAACCCGGTTCATGGCGTTTGACGCCATCGTTCACGGCGCGCGCGGCATTCTCTATTGGGGCACGGCCTACATTGAAAAGGACTCCCCGTGCTGGCGCGACCTGCTTGCCGTTGTAACGGAATTGAAGGACCTGCAACCGGTACTTGCCTCGCGCGACGCCGATGCCGTCATTTCGTTCGCCTGTGACGAAACGTTCGGCTCCGTCGACCGCGGCGTCGCCGTATTGCCGAAACAGGTGGACAATAGCCTGTGGTTGCTGCTCGTCAACGAGTTCACCGCCCCGCTCACCGGAACGCTGCGCGGCCTGGAGACCTCGGAGAACCTCCGCTATGTCGAACGGTATTCGGGTGAGGAATACACCGTGAACGGAGGCGCACTGCGGCTGACCGTTCCACCCCTGAGCGCAGCCGTGTTACAGCCCTTGTGAAGGCCCTCGCGCGCCGGCTTGCTGGTTGGCGTTCTGCTCGTGGCGGCTCAAGCGCCGCGATGAGCAAAGCGCGAGCAGCCGTCTTCGCAAGAGCTGCGGCGGACAAGGTCTCGCGCGCGCCACACGCGACCGTATTTCCGAGATGGAGCACTTGAGGAACGCGGCAAGCCGGGTATCTTGAGACTATCCCGATACCTGATGCCTGCCTCTGCAGGCGGCGTTCATCCGGTTCTTTCACGGGTGTCCTCAGACCATACGCGCGCTTCCGCTCGTCACGCGGGTTTTGGAAGAGCCGTTACCGATGAAGCGCGTGCTTTGTACCGTGCGGCGAACGCCGGCGCCGCTATTCCTTCCGCCAGACGCCCATGATATACGCCGTCGTGCCGCGCAAACCGGGCAGCCGCGCCTGCGCGTGTTCCAGCGCGCGCACCGCTTTCGCCACGCGCGCGCTGAAGATGAAGAAGGTCCACATGCCGGGCAGCCAGGCGGACTGCTCCTCGACGAACCCAAGGCCGCCGAGCAGGCGGCGCAGGCGGCGCCGCGAATTGGCGCGATAGTACGTGCGGAACGTGTCTTCCTCGTGCAGACCGAAGAGGCGCCCCTTGAACACTTGCTTGAGCCGGTACGGAATCAGCCGGGAAAACGTCGTAAACACGCTGCACGCATTGGGGGTGAGCAGGCACAGGACGCCGCCCGGCTTGAGTACGCGCCGGCATTCCGCGAACTCGACGCACGGCTGCTCGAGGTGTTCGGCAACCCATTTGCACACGACCACATCGGCGGAAGCGTCCGCGAAGGGAAGGCACCGCATCGGCGCGAGGACGCGCGCGCCCGCCAGCGTGTTGCCGCGCAGGCCGGGCAGGTCCCTGTCCACCCCCACGAAGAGCCGCCCGCGCGCCAGCGACGGCAAGTCGGGGTCACCCCGGCTACACCCGATATCGAGCACAACCGCCGCGCCGTGCACGTGCGGCGCGATGGCTCCGTCGAACGGGCCGTTGACCTCGCGAATCCACTGCTCGATCAGCGCGACTTTGACCAGCCCCAGCTTGCGGCGCAACGCGTCCACATCCAGCGCGAGGCTGTCCTTGCCCCGGTTCGCGCCGTCCGGTCGCTCTGGAGTCGTGCTCACTGCTTGAAATCCCTCGTATTTCGGGCCGAGTATACCCGCGCAGGCGCCGGTTTTCCTATCCGCCGGGTTTCTGCTAGGATGACGCGGTGCGGGGAAGACGCCACAGTTTCGGGCGGACGCGAAACGCCGGACCAGACACCGGGATACGAAGAACGGGCATGCGCATCGCCATACTGGGAATACGTGGGGTGCCGGCCAAATACGGCGGTCTAGAGACGTGCGCGGAGGAGGTCGGCGCCCGGCTGGTCGCGCGCGGTCACGAAGTCATCTGTTATTGCCGCTACACGAACAGCGAAGATGACTCGCTCCCCGAATACCGCGGCATCAAGCGCATCATGTTGCGCAATCTTCGGTACACCGTCACCGACACCTACACGCATTCGCTGTTCGCCTGCATGCACACGGTCAAGCTCAAGCCCGACGTCGTCCTCGCATTCAATCCGGCCATTTCCACCCTGTGTATCATCCCCAAGACATTCGGCTATCCCGTGGTCCTCAATCCCGACGGGTTCGATTGGCGCCGCGCCAAATGGGGGCCCTTCGCCAAGCGCTTCATCTACGTGTCCGCCTTCATCGCGGCCAAGCTCTGCGACAAGCTCGTCATCGACGCCAAATCCGTAAGCGACTACTATGTCCAGGACTTCGACTGCGACCCCATTCACATTCCCAACGGAGCCAATGTCGAGACAGAATCGACCCGGCCCGAGATTCTCGAACAGTACGGCCTGGAGAAGGACGGATACTTCCTCTTCCTGAGCCGTCACGTGCCCGAAAACAGCTGCCGGCACATCATCAAGTCTTTCGAGGGCCTGCAAACGGACAAGAAACTCGTCATGGGCGGCGGCCACGCAAACGAAAGCTCCTACGCCGCCAGTTTGCGCGAGACGAAAGACCCGCGCATCCTCTTCCCCGGCCCGGTCTACGACGCGGACCACGTCCGCGAACTGCACCTCGGCTGCTACGCGCTGCTTCACGGCAACCAGCCCGGCGGAACCAGCCTGGGCTTGCTGAAAGCGCTCGGCCACGGTTGCTGTGTGTTGACGCTCAACACCGTCGACAACGCCCACGCGGTCCAGGACGCCGCCATCACCTACAACCTCTCCGAGACCGACCTGCGCGACAAATTGCGCTACGTGCTCGACAACCCGGACATGGTGGCGGCGCTGCGCAAGAGGGCGGTGAATCGCTGCCTGGAAGCCTATAATTGGGATATCCTCGCCGAGCAATACGAGGAGGTGCTGCAAAGCGCCGCCCGCGGCGAATTCCGAAGGGCCCGCGAGTAGCCCGTGCGCGCCGCAATTGCCCGGGCGGCCCCGCCCGTCCCAACGCCGAAAGTCCGCTAACCGCGGGTTCGCCCAAAGCGACCCGCAATCACATCCACTGATATTGCTGCTCGACGGTGTCGTGAGGCCGGTAGGCGCGCACGTGGTCGGCCACGCGTTCGCCGAGGATCTCCAGTTTGTCCAGACTGGTTTCGCCCATGCCCGCACCGGCGGCAAAGGACAGATAGCCCACCTTGCGCCAGTCAAAACCCATCAGTTCCGCGCCGACACGGTCGGCGGCAAGCCAGCAGGTTCCGGCCAAGGCGACTCGATGGTCCACGGGCGTACCCTCGGTCGGGCCGTTGTGCTCCATGCCCTGGAACCCGTCCAGCACTGTGAGGCAGGGCGCGGCAATACGCGCCAGCGAGAACATGTTGTAATGGATGCCCTGGTTTTCCGGGCCGCCATGGATGAAGTGCTTGTCGCTGCTTCCCCGGCTGTTCGGCCCCCAGCGGAAACCGCTGTCCTTGAGCAGTGCGCCCGCGACAACGTTCTTGAGGCCGAGCGTGACCACGGCGCGGTCGTGGGTTTTCAGCATGGCCGCGGAGACGAGATAGACGTCCGGGTCGCGCACAAGGCTCGAAAAGCGCACCGCGCGCGTGTGATGCCGCTCATCGACCAGATACTCGGTCCCGTACGGCTCTGCATCCAAATCCACCAGCCGCGCGCGATACTCCTTCGTCAGGCGGGGATACTCGTAATTCTCGTATCCTTCCGTCGCGGGTCCGTTCGCCGGGGATTCGGCGATCAGGATTTCGCCGTCGACAAGGGGGCTGAGAAACTCAAGTATGCCCGCGATGCAGTCGGCGTGCGTGGCGGAGAGTTGCCGGTCGATAGCGACAAGGTTAGGCTTGATGACCACCGTCTTCTTGCGCGCAAGGCCCTCCCGCACTTGCGGCTCGATCAACTTGAGCGCGTTGTAGACGTTCGCCGCGCGGTCGTCGCCGTGAGTGAGGCCGAGCCGCATCGGCACCGCCTGCGCGCCGGCCCCGCCGCGCAGCAGCAGCCCCGCTGCCACGCCGCACGCTGCCCCGCGCAGAAACCCCCGGCGCGTGATCCCCGTTCGTATCTGCATGGACCGGCTCCTTAAACGGCGCGCGTCACCGGGCTCCGAAGGGGCCGGCGCGGCGCGTCACCCGATGGATACACGCTCGATATACTTGCCCGTGCGCGTGTCGATCTTCAAGGTGTCGCCTTCCTTGACAAAAAGCGGCACCTGCACCTGCGCACCCGTTTCGAGCACCGCGTTCTTCATGATGTTCGTCGCCGAATCGCCGCGCACCGCGGGCTCGGCTTCAGCGACAACCAATTCGACAAAGAGCGGGATTTCCGCCGAAATAGGGCGCCCTTCCAGGAAGGAGATGGTGCACTTGTCGCCCTCTTTGAGGAATTGCCTCGAGTCGCCCAGCATCTCGTCGGGAATCGAGAGCTGGTCGTAGGTCTCGTTGTCCATGAAGTGCAGGCTGCCGTCCGCCTCGTAGAGGAACTGCATCGGCTTGGCTTCGAGCCGGATTTCCTCGATCTTGTCCGTCATGCGGAACGTGACATCGATCACGCGGCCCGTCTTCAGGTTCTTCAGCTTGGTGCGCACCATGGCGCGCCAGTTGCCCGGCGTCACATGCTGGAATTCGGTAATGATCCAGATGTCGTTGTTGTGCCGGATCGCCATGCCCGTCCGAAATTCAGAGATCGCTGCCATAAATTCCGAAATGCTCCCTGATACGTTTGCTCGACTCGCATCTTCCTGTTGGACTCCCGCTGCTGCGGCAGCCCGGCTCGCACCGTGTGTGGCTCGGGGGTCGCGCCTCTGAATCGGCCTGCGCAGCGAGGTACCAGTATACGATTTTCAGCCCTGTGCGCGCACGCCTGACCCCTCGTTCGACGCCGCAAGGGAACCGGCCAGAACTGCGCGAAAGGCCGCTGCGGCCTCAGCGGTCCTATTCCGGGATTGCTGGGGGTTTCGCGGGCGGGATTTCGGGCGTCGCGGCCGTATTGGCTTCGGCGTGACCCGCCGCGGGCGCGCTGGCGGCTTCCACCAGCTGCTTCAGCGCCTTGCCCGGTTTGAAAACGGCGACGCGCTTTTGTTGTATGGGCACCGCCTGACCCGTTCGGGGGTTTCGCCCCAGCCGCGCGTCGCGCGTCTTGATCTCGAACACGCCAAAGTTCCGGATTTCTAGCCTGTTGCCTTCCGCAAGCGTTTCTACGATGGTGTCCAGCGTTGCCTGCACCACGTCCGCAACCTCGTTCTGCGTGTAGCTGAGCCGGTCCGCTACATCAACCACGAGTTCTCGCTTCGTCACGCCTTCCACTCCTCTTCCCGGGCTACGGCAACACACCCGGCGCCGGCGCCTACCTGAACAACTGGCTCACCATGTCCCACCAAGCCTGCAACATGCCCGTGACCGCGGCGACGCCGATCACCACGCCGACCACGACGATGGTGCCGACAACCCAAAGCACGGTTTCCGTAGAGGCGCTGGCCTTCATCGGCCCCTCCGCGCCGATGGTTGTCGCAATGTAGATCTTCTCTCCCGCCTCCGCGCGTTGTTTCTTGTCTATCAACGCGCCCAAGGTCTCGTTGATCGAGATGAAACAGCGGTGCCATTCCGTTTGCAGTTTCTTGATGGCCACATCAGACTGCCCATAGATGGATTCCAGGCTGGTCGACTGTGAGACAAGGTTCATGGTGTTCGCGTCGAGGTTGTAGTCGGCGCCGAGCGTATCCTTGAGCACCCGGTGCTCCCGGGCCAGTTTGCTCTTGATCTTGAGAAACTGGTTCTCAAGCTGCGCCTTGTTCACACCCGGGCTCGGGTAGGCGTTCATGATCTGGTTGAACAGCAACCAGTCGTTCATGAACTCCTGGCACATGGCGACGCGCCGTTCGAGCGTCGCTATCGTCTGCATCTGCTTCTTACTGAGTCGTGCCATTGATACGGCGACCTCCCTCTAGCCGGACCCCACAGGGGAAAAGATGAATTCTTAATTTAGCACACGCCCAAGGCAATGTCAAACAACGTCTTTCTTAAGTCAAGCAGGCATGCCGTTTTATGAGCCACATTCCCGTGTGTGCGCGGGTGCGCGCAGCCTTGCCCGCCACCCCGCGTCTGCTTGCATGGACCCCGCCCCGGCAAGCAGACTGGGCGCCCTTGACCGGTCCGGATGCGTGTGCGCGCGCTCGCTGGTGCAACCTGAAAGCAGGGAGGACTTCCCAGTTGCTGGTGTTGTTTGCCGCCGACTTGCACGGCCGCCAGAACCTCTACCGGTGGCTCGGCGAACAGATTGAGACCCATCACCCTGACCTCGTCGTGCTCGCGGGCGACCTGCTCGGACGGCCGGCCGGCTACGCGACGCGGGAGGCAGCGCAGCGCGTGGACGCCGGCGCGGTGCTGGCGCATCTGGATGCGTGGGCCGCACCGACATGGTATGTCATGGGCAATTGCGACCGTGTTGAATTGCCCGCACGGCCGCCGCGCATACAGTCCCTTCACGAACGGCGCCTGGTACTCGGCGACACTGCTTTTGTGGGCTACCAGACGACCACGCCGTTCACCGGCGGGCCGTTTGAAAAACCAGAGGAAGGCATCGAATCAGACCTGGCCCGGCTTGGCCCGCTACTGGATGAACATACGGTCCTGATAACCCACGGGCCTGCGTATGGGATACTGGACAAGAACTATACAGGCGCGCGCACCGGAAGCGTGGCCCTGCGCAAACTCGTGGACTCCTTTCCCTTCCGGGTCCACGTCCACGGTCACATTCACGAAGCCTACGGAAGCGAAGGGCGGCACTTCAATGTGGCGGCGGCGGGCATCAAGCGGGCGTTGTTGCTGGACGTGTCGACGATGGAGCATCGGTTTGTCGGCGGCTGACGAAATGCCCGGCTCGGCGGGCCGCCGGGGGCGCTCACCCGTGTTCCTTGCCAGAACGCGTGCGATTGTGGCTTAATATCCAGTAGAACAGGTGTGCGAACCGCAAGGCTGTAGCGCGGCATTTGTGCAGTCTGTGGCACACGGGTTGTATTAAATAGGCAGAGTCAGAGACACGCGGCGTTTTGCCGGGCGCGGCATCGCGAGAGGCGTCCCGGCATGAGCGGTCCGTCCGTAGTTCATCATGCGGTTTGTCCTCTACAACATTCGATATGGAACGGGGAGCGGGTGGCATTTTCACCTGCCCCTTCCTTTCAGCGGCTATTTCCGCCGGCCCCAGGGAAAGCTGGAAACACTCAGCGGATTCTTGCGTTCCCTGGACCCCGATATCATCGGCCTGGTCGAGGTGGACAATGGGTCGTACCTGACCGAAAAGGTCAACCAGGCCGCTGTTCTCGCGCGCGACTTGGGTTTCGCGCACGTGTATGAATCGAAGTATTCCCACTCTTCCCTTGCCCGGCGTGTGCCGGTCTTGAAGGCACAGGGTAATGCCTTTCTAACCAATCAGCGCATCGAAGCCCGGGACTTCCACTACTTCGACAAGGGCATCAAGCGCCTCGTAATTGAACTGGAGTTCTCCAATTTCGTCATTTTCCTCGTGCACCTCTCGCTCAAGTACCGGCATCGGCAATATCAACTTAGCGACCTGTACAGCATGTTCGCGGCGGTGAACAAGCCGATGCTTGTCGCCGGCGATTTCAACGTATTGTGGGGCGACCGCGAACTGCATCTGTTCATGGCGGCCTCGGGCCTGGTCAACGCGAACCAGCGGGGTGCGCCCACGTTCCCAAGCTGGTCGCCAAGACGGGAACTCGATTTCATCCTCCACAGTCCCGAAATCAAGGTCAGCCGTTTCTCCGTCCCGCAGGTGCGTTTCTCCGATCATCTGCCCATTGTGTGCGATTTCGAGATCGCGGGAACCGCCGCGGCCAAGCCGGTGGAACGGCGCCGCAACGGCAGACCCGCGGCCCGCGCGCCCATGCGGATGGCGCGCTGAGCCTCCGTAACGGTTCCGGCCTCGGAAACCATCTACCCGCCCAAAACCCGCCCCTTGCACATTCGAGCGTTTTGCTGCATTCTGTTGATTGTGCCGACACGGCGCCGAGCCATAAGACAGGGGCATAAACCGCGGAGGAGTCAGGTCATGCGCAAGAAGGGTTTCACGCTCATCGAACTCCTGGTTGTCATCGCCATCATTGGCATCCTGGCGGCGATCCTCTTGCCCGCCCTGGCGCGCGCGCGCGAATCAGCCCGGCGCGCGAGCTGCCAGAACAACCTTAAGGAATGGGGCCTGGTATACAAGATGTACGCCAACGAGGACCCGGGCGAACGCTGGCCCAGCCTGCAACTGGGCGCATACCCGAACGAGACGGGCGACGTCATCGTCGTGATTGACATCGGCCCCAACACGTGGCAAATCTATCCCGAGTACTTGAACGACCCGATGATCGCCTTCTGTCCGTCCGACGCGGGGCTTATGCAGCATATCAGCGATGCGCAAGCGGTCAATCCGGGGGAATTCTGCTTCGGATACGCGCATGGCGACGCCTACGAATGCGCGCGCGCCATCGATTCCAGCTACATCTATCTCGGTTGGGTCTTCGACCGTTCGGGTGATGAATGGCCCACGCTTCCGCTCGAGCCGGTGCGCACCCTGCTCAGCCTTGTGTTGCCGCCAGAGGACATTCCCCCCGCCGGCGCGGGACCGGAACAACTGGTCGCCGGGTTGCTTGTGCTGTTGTCTCATTCCGATCTCGTGCCCGGCGTCACGGGAGAGAACAACGCGATGCTGCAGCGTGTCGTGGACCGCGACCTCTCGGGTGGGCAACTCACGGGCCTCGGCAACGGCGGCTGCAATACGGTGTACCGTTTGAGAGAGGGCATCGAGCGTTTCCTCATCACGGATATCAACAACCCGGCGGCCTCGGCGCAAGCACAGAGCACCGTTTTCGTGATGATGGACCAGATCGCCGCACTCGGCCAGACCGGCGTATTCAATCACGTTCCCGGCGGCGCCAATGTGCTGTACCTCGACGGGCACGTGGACTTCATCCGGTATCAGGAGAATGGTACGCCGCCAGTAACACGGCGCGTCTCGGAAGTTATGGCCCTGCTTGCGGGACTCACCATATGAGGCCGAGGCGCGACTCTGTGACAAGCGGGAACCACAAGGCGCGGATTTCGACGTTCCAAACATGTATGGCCGGCGCAGTCAGGCGCCGGAAGATATCCCTGCTGCCCGCTCTATAGAACACTCGGAAAAGAAGCGCTGGTGAATGGCGCGTCAGCGAAACGTTGTTCGCGTACGAATTATCTTCTAGAATACGTCTATGGTGTGTGGGAGGAAACCTGTCCATGTTCCGCGGATCACCAAAAGACTCGCATTTCGTGCCGCTTATCGCGGCGCCCCTGTGCATGGCTTTCCTGATTGGCCCGGCACTGCTGCTGCCCGGTTGCCGGGGCGAGCCGGATGCCGCGCCGGCGGAGGTGGCCAGGCCAGTCAAGACCATGGTTGTGCAACCCTTGGCGGCCTTGCTCGACCGCGTCTTTCCTGCGCGGGTCCGGGCGGAAGAACGGGCGGATCTGTCGTTCCGTGTGCCCGGCCAGCTTGCCGTGTTGGCCGTGGAAGCCGGGCAGGCTGTCAAGGCGGGCGATGTGCTGGCTTCGCTTGACACGCGGGACTTTGAAAATGCGCTTGCCGATGCACGCAGTGCCTTGGCGGCAAGCGAGAAAGACCTGGAGGTGCTCAAGAGCGGCTCACGCACGGAAGACATTGCCGCGATGGAAGCACAACTCGCTTCGGCGCAAGCCAGGCGTAATCAGGCGGACATCGACTATCAGCGGTCAAAGGCTTCCTTGGACGAGGGTCTCATATCCCGCAGCGAATTCGACCGCAGCGCGACGTTCAGGGACGTCGCAATCGCCGACGTAGACCGAGCCGCTCAGGCTTTGGCCAAGGCGCGGGCCGGCGCGCGGCCCGAGGAAGTCCAGGCCGCCGAGGCGCGCACGAACAGCCTGCGCCTTCGCGTGGAGCAGGCCCAGTCTCAACTCGATGATACTCAGCTTCGGGCCCCGTACGACGGGGTAATCGCGCAGGTGCTCGCGGACCAATTCCAGGAAATGCAGGCCAAGCAGCCGGTGCTTACCATCCAAACCGTGGGCGGCCTGGAACTCGTCATTGACGTGCCTGAGCTGCTCCTGCAACGAACCCAGCGCGGCATGCCGATGACACTCACGGCGACTTTCCCCGGCCGCCCGAACGAGGAATTTCCGGCTACCTTCAAAGGCATAACCACGGAAGCCGATCCGCAGACACAGACCTACGCCTTGACGCTGCGCTTGAACACGCCCGAGGGTTTGGTCGCGCTTCCAGGCATGACGGCCCAGGTCCGCATTCAGAGCGAGTCTCCTGCCGGGTCGCTGGAACCGGTCAGGATACCCGCAGCAGCTGTCTCGGGAACGGAAGGCGGCGCCGCGCCCTATGTCTGGGTCATCGATGCGGACACCAGCCGCTGTGCCCGGCGCGAAGTCCGCTTGGGCGCTATCTCCGGAGACTCGGTCGAGATACTGGAAGGGCTGAATACGGGCGAGGTAGTGGCCACGGCGGGCGTTTCTCAGCTCCGCGAAGGGTTGCCCGTCCGGTCAATGAACCAATAAGGGGACGGGCATATGACCAGACTCGCCGGCCTCTTCGTGGAAAAACGCACGACCAGCGCGGTCCTGCTTATCCTGGTCCTGGTTTGGGGTTACTCCGCCTATCAAAAACTGGCCCGGTTTGAGGACCCGGAATTCGTCATTCGCACGGCCGTCATTAACGTCCCTTACCCGGGCGCGCGGCCCAACGAAGTGGCTGAAGAAGTCACGGACCTTATCGAGTCCGCCGCGCAGCAGCTTCAGGAGGTGAAGGAGATTACCTCTGTTTCCCGCGCGGGCATGGCCGAGGTCAAGGTCGAGATGCTCATCGAGTTCAGCCCGTCCAAGAACGTGCTCGAAGGCTTGTGGACGAAACTGCGCAACAAGCTCCGCGACGTGGAGAAAAACCTGCCGCCCGGCGCGGGGCCCATCATCGTCAATGATGATTTCGGCGACGTCTTCGCCCTTTTCTATGCCGTGACGGGCGAGGGCTATTCGCTGAGAGAGGTCCAGGACTATGTTCGCGACCTGCGCAAGGAATTGCTGATAGTTCCGGGCGTGGCGCGGGTCGCGCTGCTGGGCGAAGCGGAGGAGGCCGTTTTCATAGAGATCGCGCGGGAGCGCGCGGCATCGCTGGGCATTTCGCCGGACACGATCTATTCCACGCTGAAACAGCAGAACGTTGTAGGCCCTGGCGGCAAGATCGACGTGGGGCCGGACTACGTCGAGATTGCGCCCATAGGGCAGATTACGTCGGTCGACGCCATCGAGAATCTGCTGCTCAGCGGCCAGGGCGCCGGGCGGCAGATCCTGCTGCGCGACATTGCCACGGTGTCACGCGGCTACATTGAGCCGCCGGACTGTATGCTCCGCTACGATGGCCAGCCTGCAGTCGGACTGGGCATATCTGCCGTTTCGGGCGGCAACGTTGTTGAAACGGCAAAAGCGGTCCGCGCCCGGCTGGCGCACCTCGAGGCGCTGCGCCCCATTGGCATGGACCTGCATACCATTTCCGACCAAGGCGACACGGTGGATGTCGCGATCACAGGGTTTGTGGTCAACCTCATCGAATCGCTCGCCATTGTTGTCATCACGCTGCTGATCTTCATGGGGCTTCGGTCCGGCGTAATCATGGGGGCCGTCCTGCTGGTAACGGTTTGCGGCACGCTCGTGCTCATGCAATTCGACGATATCGCGATGCAGCGAATCTCGCTCGGGGCCCTGATTATCGCCCTCGGCATGCTGGTCGACAATGCGATCGTCGTTACGGAAGGAATCCTTATCGGCGTGCAATCGGGCGGCGACCGGCGCGCCACGGCGTCTTCCGTCGTTGCCCAGACCGCGTGGCCTCTGCTCGGCGGAACCATTGTGGGCATTCTTGCCTTCAGCGCCATCGGACTGTCCCCGGACGCCACGGGCGAGTACGCGGGTTCTCTTTTCTGGGTCATTGGTTTCTCGCTGTTCCTGAGCTGGGTTTTCGCCATTACGTTCACGCCGTTTCTCTGTTCGCTGTTGCTCACGCCCGGCAAGAAGGCGGACAGCGCCGACCCATACGACAGCTGGCTTTATCACGGCTATCAGCGAGTATTGAAGCGGCTCCTCCAGATGCGTTGGGCCACTTCCGCGGGCATGCTCGCCTTGCTCGCCGCAGCCGTGTTCGGCTTCGGGTTCGTGCCCGCGGGCTTCTTCCCCGAATCTTCCCGCGCGCAGTTCGTGGTGGACTTCTGGCGTCCTGAAGGGGCCGATATTCGCGCAACACATCGGGACCTCACGGATATCGAAGGCTGGGTCCGCGAACTGGACGGCGTCATGCACGTAACCGCCGTGAGCGGAAGCGCGCTATTGCGCTTTATGCTGACCTACGCCCCTGAATCGCCCAGCACAAGCTATGGACAATTGCTCATCGATGTGGACGACTACCGCCGTATCCCCGGCTTGATCACGACCATTCAGGACCGGATAGACCACGAGTACCCCGACGGGCAAGCCAAAGCATGGAAGTTCATCCTGGGGCCGGGCGGGGGGAGCAAGATTCAGGCGGAGTTCCGCGGGCCGGACGCGGCCACGCTTCGCGACTTGGCAAACCAGGCCAAGGAGATCTTCCACGCGGACCCGCAAGCGGTGGCGGTCAAGGACGACTGGCGCGAGCCGGTCAAGGTGGTGCGCCCGGTATTCTCCGAGGTGCAGGCGCGCCGGGCGGGAGTATCGCTGGAAGACTTCCGCGAAGCCCTGCAGCAGGCATTCGTCGGCACGCAGGTGGGCATCTATCGGGAACAAGATCGTCTCATACCGATTATTGCGCGGTCACCGGAAACCGAACGCGCGGATATCCACGAGATGCAGTCCGTGCAGGTCTACAGCCGCACGGCCGGCGCCTTTGTTCCGATCATGCAACTCATATCGGAAATCCGCACGGAATTCGAGAACCCGGCGGTCCGCCGGGTGGACCGTTTCCCCACAATCACAGCCATGTGCGACCCGGCCTCGGGGATTTTGGCAAGTGAAATCTTCGAACGCGTTCGGCCGAAGGTGGAGTCTATCCCGCTGCCGCCGGGCTATGCCCTGGAATGGGAGGGCGAATATGGCGACTCCCAGAAAGCCCAATCCGGGCTCATGTCAACGCTGCCGTTCAGCTTGGTGGCCATGGTGCTGACGATCCTGCTGCTGTTCGGCGGGCTCCGCCAGGTCGCCGTGATTTGGCTGACGGTGCCCTTGGCGGTCATTGGCGTCACGATCGGGCTGCTCCTGTTTCAGGCGCCGTTCGAGTTCATGGCTATTCTCGGTTTCCTTAGCCTGATAGGGATGCTCGTAAAGAACGCGGTCGTGCTCGTCGACCAGATCGATCTGGAGATCCGGGAGGGCAAAGAGCGGTTCCGCGCAATCATAGACTCGTCGGTGAGCCGGGTGCGCCCGGTGTCAATGGGCGCGCTGACCACCGTGCTCGGCGTGTCGCCGCTTGTGTTCGATCCGTTCTTCCGCAGCATGGCCGTCACGATCATGTTTGGCTTGACCTTCGCCACCGTATTGACGCTCTTCTTCGTGCCGGTGCTTTACGCCATCGTCTTCCGCATTCGCGAGGCATAGCAGAAGACAGCGATGCGCGAAGCACCCATGGAAGAAAGAGGCGTGTCACGAGGAATCTGTTGTTAACCGCGAGCGGTCTCCCGCGGTCCAAGACTTGGCGGCCCCGATGCCATGCGCCCCACGCGGTCACGTTCTCACGGGCGCGGCGGAGTGCCGCTCAAACGAAAACGAAGGGAAACCCCATGAGAATGGCACGGTTCGCGGCTCTGCTTCTTGTAGCCTGCGCCATATTCAACGTGTGCGCCGCCGAATCCGCAATCACCGTCGAGGACGCGCGGCATGCGGTGACTTGGGACGCGGCGGACGCCTGTTTCCGCGTCCGCGCCAAGACGCCGGACCTGCTATTCCTGCCCGAACTGCGCTGCGCGGTCTCACAGCCTCAAGTAAGTTTGCACTCCGAACGGGAAATGGAAGTAACAGGCGCCGAGGGCAGCGTGCGCGTTTCGCTGCAACCGGACAGCCCATTTATTGCTGTTACAGGAACGATCCGGAATTCCGGCGCGGACACCCAAGTCATCTCCGAATACACGCCGGTTCAGGCACGCGTGCAACTGGACAAACCCGCGGCCGAACTGCGGATTCTGGGCACGGGCGGCCTCGCGACTGCTGAGAAGGGCTCCGAGACCTACACATTTGCGGCCATAGCCGTTCCCGGCAGCCGCAATGGCGTGGTAGCGGCCTGGCTCACGCAGGACCGCGGCAACGGCGTCTTCAAAGTCGCTCAGGACGGCGATGCGCTCGCGTTGCGCGCGCAGATGGACTTCGGCGCGCTGCGTATCGCGCCCGGCGCGTCGCAAACCTTCGAAACGCTGCTGCTGGGCTATTTCGACGATGCACGGCTCGGACTGGAAACCTATGCGGACCTTGTGGCGGCCCATTACAGCATCCACCTGCCGCCGATTCCCTGCGGGTACTGTACGTGGTATTCGCAGCCGTACGGCGGCGCGAGCGACGCAAAGCACCTCGCCGAACTGGCGCTTTTCGCGAAGGAGACGCTGCAACCCTTCGGCCTCGACTTCATCCAGATCGACGACATGTGGCAAGGCTTTCCGCGCGACCGGCGTGACCTCGAACGGCGCGGGCGCTCGGATGAATACCTCGGGAAGCTTCCCGGGGAACAGAAAGAGCGCTGGTGGTGGGGCCCCCACTCCGACTTCACGCAGCACAACCCGAAAGGCCCGTATCGCGCGGGGATAGCGCCCTCGGCGCGGCAGCTGAGCGGCCTCGGGTTTACGCCCGGCCTCTGGTTCATGCCGTTCGCGTGGGACCCGTTGTGCGACGCGCTGGCGGGCCATCACGACTATTTCCTCAAGCGCAAGGACGGCGCGCTCTGCTACACCGAATGGGCGGGCTGGTGCCTCGACATGTCGCATCCGGACGCGCGCGGGTTCTTGCGCCGGGCCGTGTCGCGCATGACGCAGGAATGGGGGTTCCGCTATCTCAAACTGGACGGCCTCTGGACGGGCACGGGCGCGAAGCAGGTCTACGTCAACGATTCCTATGTGCTGGACCAGCTCGGCGAGGCCATCGGCCATGACCCTTCGCAGACGCCCATCGAGCGCTATCGTTCGGGGCTCCAGCTCGTGCGCGAAGCCGCAGGGCCGGGCGTGTTCATTCTCGGCTGTAATGTATCGCAGAACATGCGCACACTCGGCGCGAGTTTCGGGCTGGTGGACGCCATGCGCATCGGCCCCGACAACGGCCCCGACTGGAATGGCCTCAAGGCTGGCCCCTGGCACGGCTCGAACCGTTATTTCCTGCACGGGCGCGTCTGGCATAACGACCCGGACCCGGTCTACGTGCGCGCATCGATGCCGATCGAACATGCGCGGCTGCTGTGCTCGTGGGTGGCGCTCAGCGGCCAGCTCACCGTCATGAGCGACTGGCTCCCAAACCTGCCCCCGGAGCGGCTCGAACTGCTCAGGCGCATTCTGCCGAATCATGGCCTGAAACCAAGGCCGGCGGACCTCTTCGAGCAGGAATTGCCGCGTGTGTGGACCCTGACGGACACGCGCGGCGAAACCCGGCGCGACGTGCTCGGGTTCTTCAATTGGAACGAGAAAGAGGCGTGCCGCATCGAGGAAAACGCCGCGCGGCTCGGCCTGCCGGAAGCGGGCACTTACGCGGCATTCGATTTCTGGGCAAATGCGCCCATCGAGCCGTTCCCGGATACCGTCGCCGTAGACGTGCCTGCGGGCTCGTGCCGCGTGATCGCCGTGCGCCCGATGCTCGACCGGCCGTTCGTCCTGAGCACGAGCCGGCATATCTCGCAAGGCATGGTGGACATCATCGAGGAAACCTGGGACGCCGCATCGAAAACCCTGAGCGGACGCAGCCGCGCCGTCGCGGGCGACCCGTACGAACTGCGCATCGTCGCGCCGTCCGGCGCTGCTTCCGGTATCAGGGTCGATTGCGACGGCCCCGAGCCGCGTCTCCAACAAGACGGCGACGATGTCCGCGTCAGATTCGTGAGCACAACTACCGGCGAAACGCGCTGGCAGGTCAGCTTCCAGCCCGCGGCATCCGACTAGATGCCGCGGCTAATCCGCGCAAATCAGTAATTGCGAATCAAGGCTTCGGCTGTTTTGCCGCGTCGCGCGGCGTTGCTGTTGATAGCGCGGTTCGCATAAACCGCCTCAATCGGGAAGCCGCGATAGAGGTCCTGAACAAGGTCCGTCATCGAGTTCGAAAGCAGCGCTTTGACGCCGCGCATGG
>JAGMZX010000115.1:0-15627 GCA_018005585.1 Candidatus Hydrogenedentota bacterium
CCCTCGCCCTCGCCTTCACCCTCACCTTCACCTTCGCCTTCACCTTCGCCTTCGCCCTCGCCCTCACCTTCACCCTCGCCTTCGCCCTCGCCTTCACCTTCGCCTTCGCCTTCACCCGGACCGGTCAAATCGAATACGGCAGTCACATGCTTGTCGCTATCCATGAGAATGAAATACGTCTGTGTCCAGGCGCCATAACGCACGTCCGCCCCATCAGGGCCCGCCCAGCCCACGAATTCACAGCCCGTGGCGGTTTCGAAAGCGAGGTCAACGCGCTGGCCGTCTCCGTACAGGGGTAACTGGGGCGAGCAGGAGACAGAGCCGCTTCCGGTGCCGGCTGTATCGAGGGTAAGCTTCCAGACGCCGGCGGGTTCTCCTTCTCCTTCTCCTTCGCCTTCTCCGGGCACGGGCATAGCGCGGAACTGAATATCGTCAATATTCCAGCCGGGAAAAGTCACGCTGCTGTCCGTGGTCCCCATGACCCAGCGGACATAGATGCCGGGGTTGTCGTCCGCGATGTTTGAGATGTCATACCGGCATTCCTGCCAGGACGTGTCTTCAAGGTCGTCGCCGGTGTGTTGCCACACGTTCTGCCAGACCCCGCTCAGGGAACGGACCTGGACTCTGGCGTGGTCGTATTGGGCATCTTCGACACCGAGCCAGCGCAGGAACCGCAACTGAACGTCCGTATAGCCCTGGAAGTCGAAGGGGCCCGCGGTGAGGTACTGTTCCGCGAGGCTGTTGGCATAATCGCCGGAGAGGTTATACCCGAAGACATTGAGGCCGGTATGTCCGGCGCTGGGATCGCCGTTATGGCTGCCGCCGCCGGCGGGCTTTCCGAAGCTCCACGCGCCCGTGCGGGACCAGCCGGGGTCGGTGGTCAAGTCAAAGTCATACACGAGCGGCGCGTTGACGGTCAGCGTCACTGAGCGCGGAAACTCCTCTGCCGTCTCGACGTGCGTGAAGACGATGTTGCCGGAGTATTGTCCCAGTCGCGCCTGGTCGACCCGAACGCTTGCTAGTACTTCCCGGGTCGCGCCCGCAACCAGTGTGCCTGACGCGGGACTTAACTCGAGCCAGTCCGGAGCGGAGGCCTGCCACGTCACAGGTTCGGTCCCGACGTTCTCCAACGTGTACGGGAAGCCCGCGGGGGTGAACGGTCCGCCGAACTCCCCCGTGAAATCGACGCGATTTCTCGGCTCAACGGTCAGTTCGTCGACAGGGTCGCCGTAGATGACGTAATTGGCGGCGAATCCGACCCAGGCGCAACCGTACTCGATGTAACAGTACCCGTTGTTGCCCCAGTCCGAACCCCAGGAATTGCGCAGGATCCATGCGCCGTTCGTGCCTTTGGTGTCGTCCCAACCGACGAGCACCACGGCGTGATCGATGGAGAACACGTCATACTCGTAGCAGTCTCCGACCACGCCCGTGCCACTGCCCAGCACGTCGCTGACGAGCGACACGCCCACGGGGCCGTAGGTCATGATAGCGGCCTTGATGTCCTCGACGCTTGGCGTGAGCCCGTTCACCCAGCCCCAATCCTGCAGGACATATGCCGGCGTGTGACCGCACGTGCAATAGGAGTCGTCCGCCTCGTAGGGAAGGTCCGCCTCAAGCACGGCCCCGACCGTGCCGCACTTGTTCGGGCGGTCCTTATGCCAATCATGCGCCCAGAGCGCGCCGCTGCAGCCCCAGCCCATGTCGTTGCAGCCGAGCAGGTTCTGTTCGGAGAGGTCGACCGTTACGCCGTCCTGGATCTTGATGGCGCACTCGAAGACGCCGACCGTCGCGAAAGCCCAACAACTTCCGCAACTGCCCTGGTCCTTGACGGGCGTTACGCCGCCGAGCGCGCGCCAATCGTAGACGGGCGGAAATGCGCCCTTGGGATAGACGCGAGGTTCGGTTTTCATCTGCCAGAACGGGTCGCCGGGCGGGGGCAGCCGGAAACCTGTGCCATGTTCGGCAGCGACGGCGGACGCGGTGCAGAGAAGCACATGAAGAAGAAGGCAACTCGTTACACCTCTATACGGCGCCAAGCCTCGCATGACTCGCCTCTTTTCTCAGTTGGAAGCCAACTATCCACCCCGCAGATCATAGCACTTTCAGCAGGGCCTATTCGACCACAGGCACGAGTTCGCCGATGATATACGCAATGCAAAAGCAGGGCTCCTTGCATCGTGGATCTTCCGGTTGTTAGACTTCTGTTTCCGCTGCCCCGTCGGGCGGCGCTTGTCCTTCCTGCAATTGAGACGCACGCATGACCATACAAGAAAGCATTAGCAAGTTGATTGTAAGCACTGACCTGACTCGGGACGAGGCGGGTCAGGCCATGCGCGAACTGATGTCCGGCGATGCGACGGACGCGCAAGTGGCCGGGTTCCTGGTCGCATTGACGATGAAAGGGGAGACGGTGGAGGAGGTCGTCGGCTTTGCGTCTGCCATGCGGGCTTTTGCAACGCCCGTGCCGACGCGGCGCCGGCCGCTGGTAGACACGTGCGGCACCGGCGGCGACCATTCGGGAACATTTAATATCTCGACGGCGGCGGCATTCGTGACGGCGGGGGCCGGCGTTGCGGTGGCGAAGCACGGCAACCGGAGCGCGTCGAGCCGTTGCGGCAGCGCGGATGTCCTGGAGCGTCTTGGCGTGAACCTCGAGGCTGATCCGGTGTGCGTGGGGCAATCGATCGATGAGAACGGAATCGGGTTCTTGTTTGCGCGCACGCTGCACAGCGCGATGGGGCACGTGGCGCACGTGCGCACGGAACTCCGGATTCGCACGGTGTTCAATGTGCTTGGACCGCTGACGAACCCGGCGAATGCCGACGGCCAGGTAATGGGCGTCTACGAAGGAAAGCTGGTCAAACCGCTGGCGGAAGCGCTCCTTAACCTTGGTGCGCGTCACGCCTTTGTGGTGCACGGGTGCGACGGGCTCGACGAGTTCACGTTGACGGGGCCGACGCATGTGGCGGAAGCGCGGGACGGGCATGTGGAAACCTACTTGATCACGCCGGAACAACTGGGCCTTTCGATTGCGCCCAGATCGGCGTTTCTTGGGGGCGAGCCCGCGCTGAACGCGCAGCTGTTGCGGGAAGTGCTCGAGGGCAAGCGCGGCCCGCACCGTGATATCGTACTGCTGAACGCGGCGCCGGCGATTGTCGCGGGCGCGGGCGCGAGCGATCTGCGCGGCGGAATAGAGCGGGCCGCGAAGTCCGTTGATTCGGGGGCGGCTCTGGACAAACTTGAACGACTGATTAAGAGTTCTCATGGTACTCGATGAGATAATTGCGCACAAGCGCGAGGAAGTAATCTCCCGCAAGGCGGCCGTTCCGCAAGAGGAACTGGAGGAACGGATCAAGACGCTGGGTCCGCCCCGGGATTTTCGCGCCGCCTTGCGCCGGGATGGCATCAGCCTGATTGCGGAGATCAAGCGCGCTTCCCCTTCGCGCGGCGATATTCTGCCGGGCGTGGACGCCGTCGAACTGGGGGCACTGTATGAACTGAGCGGCGCGCGCGCGATTTCGGTGCTGACGGATTCCCGGTATTTTCAGGGGAGCCTGAACGACCTGACCGCGGTGCGCCAGCATGTGCGCGTGCCGTGTCTGCGCAAGGATTTTGTTGTCGACGCGTATCAGGTTTACGAAGCGCGGGCCGCGCAGGCGGATGCGGTATTGCTGATTGTGCGAATCCTGACTCCCGAGGAACTGGGCGCGTTTCTGGCGGTGACACGGGAGTTGGGGATGCATGCGCTGGTGGAAGCGCACAACGCCGACGAAATCGCGCGGGCAATCCAGGCACGTGCGCATATTATCGGAATAAACAACCGCGACTTGGACACGCTTGAGGTCGATTTTGAAACCACGCTGCGTTTGAAGCGCCGCGTGCCCGGGGGCCACGTGCTGGTGAGTGAAAGCGGCATCCACGCGCGCGAGCAGGTGAAACAATTGGAGGCGGGCGGCGTCGACGCCATCCTCGTAGGCGAATCACTGATGACGAGCGCCGACATTCAGGCGCAGATAAGGAATCTGCTCGGTCTTGACGAAGGTTAAGATATGCGGCATCACCAACGCCGAAGACGCGCTGGCTGCGTGCGAGGCAGGCGCGGACGCCGTGGGTTTCGTTTTTGCGCCCGAGGCGAAGCCTCGCGGCCGGTACGTGGAGAGGGATACCGCGCGCGAAATCGTCGAGCAGTTGCCGCCGTTTGTGACGACGGTTGCGGTTTGCGTGAACGAGCCGATTGAACGTCTGGCGCAGTTGCTCTCCTTCATCGATTGCATACAGTTTCACGGCGAGGAAGACCCCGCTACCGTCGAGAGCATGGCCTGGCTTGCGATCAAGGCATTTCGCGTGGGGCCTGATTTCAATGTGGAGGAGATGCAGCGCTATCGTTGCCGCGCCTATCTGCTGGACGCGTATTCGGCGGAGGGGCGGGGCGGCACGGGCCAAAAGTGCGATTGGGAGTCCGCGAAAGAAGCCGTGGCTGCGTGCAAGCGGGTCATTCTGGCGGGCGGCCTGACGCCGGAGAACGTGGCGGACGCGGTACGGACCGTGCGGCCCTATGCGGTGGATGTATCGGGCGGCGTCGAGGCGGCGCCGGGAAAGAAGGACCATGAGCGAATTCGGCAGTTCATTCGAAACGCCAAGACAGCCCTGGCCTGACGCGAGCGGACGGTACGGAACGTTCGGCGGCCGGTTCGTGCCGGAGACGCTCATGTATGCCCTGCACGAATTGGAGCGCGCCTACCGCGACTCGCAGGCGGACCCGGCATTTCAGTCGGAGCTTGCGGATTACCAGAAGCATTATGTCGGGCGTCCAACGCCGCTCTATTTTGCGCGCAGGCTTACAGAACATCTCGGTGGGGCCAGGATCTACTTCAAGCGCGAAGACCTCGCGCACACGGGTGCGCACAAGATCAATAACGCCCTGGGCCAGTGCCTGCTGGCGAAGCGCATGGGCAAAACGCGCGTGATTGCCGAGACGGGCGCGGGGCAACACGGCGTGGCGACGGCGACAGCCGCGGCGCTGCTGGGGCTTGATTGCGACGTGTACATGGGCACGGAGGACATGGAGCGGCAGAAGCTGAACGTGTTCCGCATGCGGCTGCTGGGTTCGCGCGTGATTGGCGTGGATTCGGGCAGCAGGACGCTGAAGGACGCGATCAACGAGGCGTTGCGCGACTGGGTGGCGAGCGTGGCCGGCACGCATTACGTGCTGGGCACCGTGCACGGGCCGCACCCGTTTCCCATGATCTGCCGCGATTTTCAGAGCGTCATCGGGCGGGAGGCGCGCGCGCAGATAATGGAGGCGGAAGGCCGCCTGCCGGATGTGCTGCTGGCGTGCGTGGGCGGGGGCAGCAACGCGATTGGGTTGTTCTACGCGTTCCTCGACGAAGGCAGCGTGGCGATGATCGGCGTGGAAGCAGGCGGCACGCAAATCGCGCCCGGCATGCACGCGGCGCGTTTTGCGGGCGGCGCCTTCGGCATGCTGCATGGCGCGCTGAGCTATGTGCTGCAGGACGGGCACGGCCAGATAGGCCAAACCCACAGTGTCTCAGCAGGGCTCGACTACGCGTCCGTCGGGCCGGAACACGCGTATCTGTTTCAGACGGGCCGTGTGAAATACGTATACGCGATGGACCAGGAAGCGCTCGACGCATTCCAGCTCTGCTGCCGCCTGGAAGGGATCATGCCCGCGCTGGAATCGGCCCACGCCGTTGCTCATGTGGTCAAGGTCGCGCCTGCGCTGGCGCGGGACAAGATAATCGTCGTCAATATGTCAGGACGCGGCGACAAGGACGTGCAACAGGCCATGCGCTTCATTCTGCCGGGGGAGGGTGATTCGTGATGAATCGGATTGCGAGGCGTTTCGAGGAATTGAAGGCCCGGCATGAGACAGCGTTCATACCTTACATCACGGCCGGGGACCCGAGCCTGGCTCGGACCGAAGAGATCGTGCTGGCTCTGTCTAAAGCTGGCGCGGACATCATCGAATTCGGCGTGCCCTTTTCGGACCCGGTGGGTGACGGGCCCGTCATCGCGGAAGCCGCACAGCGCGCACTGGCGGGCGGCGCCACGCTGGACCATATTCTGGATCTGGTCACGCGCTTGCGCAAACAGACGGAAGTGCCCATCCTCCTTTTCACGTATTACAACCCGGTGTTGGCCTATGGAGTGCCCCGATTTGCGCGCGACGCCGCAGCCGCCGGCGTCGACGGCGTGTTGTGTGTGGATTTGCCCGCGGAGGAAGCCGGCGAGTACAAGGCCGAACTGGATGCATCGGGTGTGTGCACGGTTTTTCTGATTGCGCCTACCACGACGGAAGAACGGCTCGATGGCATTCTGTCCAAGTGTTCTGGTTTCGTCTACTACGTGAGCCGCCTGGGGGTCACGGGCGAACGGAGCGACCTTGCCGCGGACCTCGGCGCGGCCGTGGCGCGCATCAAGCGGAAAACCGGCCTGCCTGTCGCGGTTGGTTTCGGCATCAGTACGCCCGAGCAGGCGCGCGTGATTGCCGGCATGGCGGACGCCGTCGTCGTCGGTTCCGCGATTGTGCGCCTGATCGCGCAGCTCGGCGACACGCCCGAGACGTCGTCGGAGGTCCGCGATTATGCCCGGAAATTGGCCATGGCAAGCAAAGGTCAGGCGTAATCCCTTATCCCGGGGCTGCCCCCGTGGTAGTCAGGCGCCCTTCATGTCCCGTATCCTGGACAGCAGGATACTGCGCGCCTTCTCCTGCATCTCCAAACGCTTCTCGAACGGCAACCGCATGGGCGTTTCGAAGAGAAAGGCGCGGTCGGTCTGGGTAAGACGGTAATAGTTGCCGAGGCTGAGCCCCTGGCCAAGGCGGGCGAGGCGCAGGGCCCACAGGGGTGTATACAGGACGCCGTCCCGGGTGCGGAAACAGACCATCCACGTGTTCTGTTCGATGGGGTAGCCGCCGTTTCGCAGGTCTTCGATGACGGCGCGGCACGCCGTGGTGTAGGGGTTGGCGATCTGATAGAGATAGAAACCTTCGGCGCTGGAATCCTCGTGGTGCTCGATCAGCATGTCGTACCGCTCGGCAGCGAGCAAATCCCGCAGGATGCGGCCTTCTTGCGTGTTGAAGGTCGCGAAATCGCGGTTGAGGTCGTATCCCCGCTGGTTGCAGCGCCGGTCGCGCGTCCAACCCCAGGGATTCGCCAACGGGACGATGTCAAACGCCATGCCCGGCCACAATTCGGGTTCGCGGGCCAGTTCTTCGACAAAACGGACCAGGCTTTCGACGCCCGCGGGCTCGCTGCCGTGCACGCCGCCGGCAAGGAGCACGCGGAATTCAGGTGCGTTGCCGGCGGGGCGGCGCACGCGCCAGATGGGCGCCTCGAAATCGCCGTACCGCACTTGTCCGAGCGTGTCGAGCATTAGATGAGGCGCCTTGGCCGCCGCAGTCTCCAGGCGTGGCCCGATGTCCTCGAGACCGCGCTCTGTTTTGAGGCGCGCGGGATAGGGGGGGTGCGGGCGGCGCACCCGATGCAACCCGTATGCGCCGCCCGCGCATAACGCCGTCAACAGAAGCGTCAGCCCGGTAAGTACGATGACCCAGCGCTTGCGCATGGCAGGTGCTTTCTTGTGTTTGTTGCCAGAACAGAGTCTACCGGTTCTCTTGTTGAAACGGTAGCGTGGCTCACGGGTTTGGCTCCGGGCGGGTCCCTGGAATTGCAGCATGGGTCCGCAATGTGAAAGAGTTCACGGTGCAAGCACAGGGCGCCCAAATGGAGAAGCGCGATGAACAAGACCTTGAGCAGACGCGGTTTTCTGGAAACAGCCGCAGGCGCAGTCGCGGCGACAACTCTTGCGGGGCGTGCAAGCCCGCAGCCAGGCGAAGACTCGGGAACCGACCGTCCGAATGTGTTGTTTCTCATGACGGACCAGCAGCGCTTCGATACGATCGCCGCACTGGGGAATCCGCACATCTACACGCCGAATTTCGACCGGCTGGTGCACCGCGGCGTTGCGTTCCTGAACGGGTATTCGACCTGTCCCGTGTGCGTGCCCTCGCGCTACACCATCCGGACGGGCCGGTTCGAGCCGACGACGGGTATCTACAGCAACGCGAGGCCGGACCTCGTGCCCGGTCAGGCAGCGGAAATGGAGGAACGCTGCGGGCCGTATCTCGCGCGGACGATGAACGGTTTGGGCTATAGAACATTTGGGATTGGGAAGTCTCACACGCACCCATGGGATGAGAATCTGGGGTATGAGGTTCATCTGCACAGTGAGGAACTTTACGGTTCGCCTGACCAGCGCTCCCGGGACGCCTATGCCTCGTTCATTGCCCGTGAGCACCCCGAGTACGATTTCATCGAAATGCTGATGGGCGAGCGGACCGAGATGTACTACATGCCGCAAATGAGCCCGCTGCCAGCGGCGCTGGGAGTCGAAGCGTGGGCGGCGGACCGGGCCGTCGAGCAAATCAATGCCGCCGATGGGCGTCCGTTTTTTGGCTTCGTGTCCCTTATTGGCCCGCACCCGCCGTTGGCGCCACCCTTGCCGTTCAACCGCATGTACGACCCGGACCGGATGCCCGGCCCGGTGCGCGGGGACATCGAACTGGATCATATGGACGAGCAGATCACGTGGATGAACTACGCGATCTGGGCCGAGGACGTCAACGATCCGCATGCGCGGGTGCTGCGGGCGCGATACTACGGTGAAATCTCCTATATCGACCAGTGCCTTGGACGTATTCTCGACGCGGTGGAAGCGCGGCCCGATGCGGACAATACGCTCATCTGTTTCTTTTCCGATCACGGGGACCACTTGGGTGACCACCACGCATGGCAGAAGGAGAGCTACTTCGAGCAAGCATGCCACATCCCGTTCCTGGTGAGTTGGCCACAGCGCCTGCCGCGCGATGCGCGGCGGACGGAATTGGTCTGTCTCGCGGACTTGTTCGGCATCGCGACAAACGCCGCCGGTCAGCCGGACACGCGCGACGGGTTCGACGTGCTGGGTATGCTCGAAGGGAAGGCATCGCCGCGCGAGTTCCTTATCGGTATGTACGGTACGCCGGGTACACCGTTGTTCAAGGTTATGGTGCGGCGCGGGCCCTGGAAGTACATATACATGGCGAACGGCGGCCGGGAACAACTGTTCAACGTCGAGGAAGACCCGCGTGAACTCCTGCAGCGGCTGGGCGACGCGAAAGAGACGGCCGCGGAAATGCGGAGCATCGCCGAGACTTCCCTGGCCTGCCCCAATGCGGACCGTGCGCTTGAAAACGGCCGCCTGCGCGCGTACCCCTTTGCGGAACGCCCGCGGCAGCGGATCTATCAGTTCGATCCCTCGCGCGGCGTGAGGGGGTTCCCCGAGCACCCGCAAGACGTATTGTCGAAGTCATAAGGCGCTAACATGCACGAATCAGGGAGACGAGCGCGTCGAGCCACGCGGGGTGGGCGTTGAGGCAGGGGACCTGGACGTACGCGTGGCCGCCGTGATCTAGGAAGGTCTTCTTGCCCGCGATGCCGATCTCCTCGAGGGTTTCGAGGCAGTCCGCGACGAATGCCGGGCACATCACGGCGAGGCGCTTGAGGCCGTTTTCCGCGAGCATGGCGATAGTCTCGTCGGTGTAAGGCTGGAGCCAAGGTTCGCGGCCCAGGCGTGACTGGAAACTGATACTGTAGGCGTCTTCGGATAAGGCGAGTCTTTCCGCAATGCCACGTGCGGTTTCGAAGCATTGGCGCCGGTAGCAATGCTTGTTCGCGGTTGTTTCAGCGTCGCAGCAGTCGGGCCGCACGAGACAGCAGGCGCCCGAGGGGTCGCCCTTGCGGATATGACGTTCGGGCAACCCGTGAAAGCTGAAAAGGATGTGCTCGGGTTGAAACTCTTCGAGTGCGGGAGCTGCGACTGTTTCCCACGCGTCGAGGAATTCAGGGGCGGCGTAGAAGGGGGGCAGCACGGTCAGCGCGGGGACGTTGTATTCGGCCGCGGCACGGCGATAGGCCGCTTCGAGAACGGAACCGGTAGTCGCGGAAGCATATTGGGGGAACATGGGCGCCACGACGACCCGGTCCAAGCCGGACTCCATCAGCGTGTCAAACGCTTCAGCGATAGAGGGCTGTCCGTAGGCCATGCCACAGACTACCGTGGTCTCCGGCAATCGTTCCTGAAGGCCCGCCACGACGTCCTTTGTGATGGCGATCAGCGGGGAACCGCGGTCGGTCCAGATGGATTGATAGGCGTGCGCGGAGCGTTTTGGACGGAAGGGCAGGATGAAGCAGTTGAGGATGATGGCTCTTTTCCACGCGGCGATATCGATAACGCGCGGGTCCGAAAGAAACTGGCGCAGATAGGCGCGCACCGCTCCCGTCTCCGGTCTATCCGGCGACCCGACATTCAAGAGGGTCACGCCCAGTCTTTCGTCTGATTTTTTCCGCATTGATCACTGCCTCTGTAATGCCTGCGGCGCGCGTGCCGGGCGGCATGACCAAAGTACACCATTGACCGCGGCAACCTCCAGCGCGGACGCGCACACGGGCACAATGAGGTTGACGGCAGCGGTGCAGCAAGGGGCGATATGTTCATCTGCCTGCGCGGCGCGTTATACTGGATGAGGAAAGCCTACGGACGCCGCTGGTTGACCATGGGCGCGGAGAATCGGCTATATGACGGACGAGTCCGCGGCGAATCAGTCGAAAACACCATCATCGGCCTGGTTGACATTCTGTGAGCGGGCAGGACGCGTATTGCTTGCGGCATGGATATTTGGCAGCGCCGCGTTCTTTTTTGTCCGTTTCACTTCCGTCTTCTCTTATGCCAACCAGGAAATGCTGAATGGGCTTCTGCGGGGAGGGCCACCATGAACCAGCCACGCGAGCGCATGCCATGGCCATGATCCGTCCGTTCGCGCGCCTCACCTTATCCTTGAAAGAGATTTCTTTCTTTGCGGGAATGGCGCCCTCGGTGCTTGCCCGCATGGAGGGTCAAGTCTACCAGCGTGAGTATGGCCTCCGGCAGGTCGTCTTCTTCCCCGACGATCCTTGTGATTTTGTGTATTGGGTGCGCAAGGGCCGCGTGCGTATTACGCGCGTGTCGGATGACGGGCGGGAGCTGTCGTTCCGGCATGCCGCGCCCGGCGACTTGTTCGGCGAAGAGTGCGTCGTGAACCGTCCCCGGCGCGACAACTACGCCGAGGCGCTTCGCCCAACCTTGTTGTGCCTGATGCGCGCCGCCGATTTCCGGCAATGCGTTCGAGAGGAACCCGTCTTGTCGCACCGGTTGGCGCAATACCTTTGCACGCGCGCCATCGAGGCGGAACAGGTGCTCAGCGAAATCGTCTTCTGCCCGGTGCGGCGTCGTGTCGCCGCCGGGCTCTTGCGCTTGTGGCGCCGCGAGGGCGGACAAGCTGGGAGCACGCTTCAGCTCACGCATCAGGAACTGGCCAACCTCATTGGTTCCACCCGGGAGACTACGACGGCGACCTTGCATGCGTTGCGGAAGGAGGGCATCGTCGAACTAGCCAACCGCCGCGTGGTTATTCGGGACGCCGCCGCGCTGGAACATGTCGTGAGGAACGGGTAATGACCACCGAGTGGCGCGATGTCTCGATGCCGCTGCGGGCGGGCATGACGGTGTGGCCGGGCGATCCCCCGTTCGAGATGCTGCCGGACAGCCGGATTGCCGCCGGCGCCACCTGCAATACGTCCTTATTGCGTCTGGCCACGCATACGGGCACGCACGTTGACGCGCCGTGGCACTTCGAGAAAACGGGCAAGAAGCTTCATGAGGTTGACCCCGCAGTCTATTTCGGCAAGGCGCTTCTGATTGATCTGCCGGACGTGCCGCTGATACGCGCCGGCGACCTGCCGTCTGAGCGGTTGCCGAGCCGGGTGTTGTTCCAGACCGGGAACTCGAATATCCCCATAGATGCCCCATTTACTAAGGATTATGCGGCTTTGGACGACGGTGCGGCGGCGCGGCTGGTTGCGGATGGCGTGCGTCTGGTAGGCGTGGACTATCTCTCCGTGGCGCCCTTCAAGCAGCCCGGGCAGCCTACCCACCACCTGTTGCTGCGGAATGATGTGCTGGTTGTGGAGGGCCTGCGTTTGGGCGGGCTGGCCCCGGGTCTGTACGAGTTCGTAGTGCTCCCGTTGCCGGTTTTCGACGGGGACGGGGCGCCTTGCCGGGCTTTTGTCCGAAAATCCCGCAGATAATATCGAATGTCTCCTCAAAGAGCTTATGCACGGATTCACAGGAATGGTCCTGTCCGTGTGGCGTCCCGCCAGAGAAGCGCGGTTGACTTCGTGGCAAGAATGACGACAAGTGCTATAATAAGGGATGGGGAAGCGACGCCCGGCCGCGTGGACGGCGGCACAAGGCTCGCGGAGTGGCAAGGCAGAGGCGCAACCAGAAAAGCGCCGTGCCCCAGGGACGGCGGGAGGGTAGTACGTGATGCATGAAGTCCTGGCCGTGTTGCTCGCGGGCGGCGCAGGTGAACGTCTGTATCCCTTGACCAAGAATCGGGCGAAACCCGCGGTGCCTTTTGGGGGAACCTACCGTATCATCGATTTCACGCTCTCGAATTGCATGAATAGCAATATCCGGCGTATTCACGTGTTGGTGCAGTACAAGTCGAACTCGCTGGTGCGGCATATCCGGTCCGCCTGGGACCTGATGCGGCCCGAATATGGCGAATACGTGGAGATTATCCCGCCGCAGATGCGCGTGAATCACCATTGGTATCTTGGCACGGCGGATGCCGTGTATCAGAATATTTACTCCATTGAACAGGACGACCCAAAGCTGGTGCTGATCTTGTCCGGCGACCATATCTACAAAATGGACTACGGCAAGATGCTTGATTTTCACGAGAACAACCGCGCGGCGTTGACCATCGCGACAACGGAAGTGCCGATCGAGGAGGGCAACCGGTTTGGCATTCTGGAAACGGACCTGGATGGCCGGGTGTTGGGGTTTGAAGAGAAACCCGAAGAACCCAAACCTATGCCGGGACGCCCCGACACGGCCTTGGCGTCCATGGGCATCTACGTGTTCGAAACCGGCCTGCTGAAGGAATCCGTGGCCGCGGACTCGGACCTGGACGACAACCAGACCTCGCATGATTTTGGCAAAGACATCATTCCCAAGCTGGTGAATACCGAACGGGTATTTGCCTACAACTTTCTCGACGAGAACAAGAAACACGCGAAGTACTGGCGCGATGTGGGCACGATTGACGCCTATTGGGAAGCGAACATGGACCTGGTGGCCGTGGACCCGACCTTCAACCTGTACGACAAGGATTGGCCACTGCGTACGCATGCGCCGCAGTTGCCGCCGGCCAAGTTCGTGTTCGCGGATGAAGGGCGGCGGTTCGGCGTCGCCGTAGACTCGATTGTCAGCCCCGGCTGCATCATCAGCGGCGGCATGGTGCGGCGCAGCGTGCTGTCGCCGGAGGTGCGCGTGCACAGTTATTCGCACGTCGAGGAATCCATTCTGCTGCATGGCGTGAACGTGGGCCGTTACGCGCGCATCCGGCGCGCCATTGTGGAGAAGAACACCGATATCCCCCCGAATACGGTGATTGGCTACGATTTTGAACATGACGCCCGGACCTTCCGCATCACGCCGAAGGGCGTTGTGGTAGTTGAGTGCCTGAACGGTCAACCGGCCAAACCGCGCCAGACGTGAGACATGCTTTCGAATCAAGCGGCCCCTCTGTTACCATGTAACGCGTTGTTCGTGCCTTGAACGGGGACTGCCCGATGCTGGTTTCATTGTTGACCGTATTCATGTGCGCGCAAACGCTGGAGTTGCCGCCGGCGCTGGCGCGCCTTGCTCCTCTGGTCGAGCAGGAACAGGTCTTTGTCGACGCATTGCGCGCTGCGGACCGGGAATGCCGCGCGCGCGCCGGTGTCTTGCGCGCGCGGGCGGGCGTGTGCGAGCGCGCGGGAAACGTGGAGAGTGCGGCAACGCTGCGGGATGAGGCGCGGCAGAGCCTGGATACACTCCGGGACGCGTACGAATTTGCCTTGCACCGCTACGGGGGCAACGCGCGCCTGCACGCGTATTATGGCGAATTGCTTTATGACCACTTTGGCGACGCCGCGGGGGCGCAGGCGGAGTGGAACAAGGCGATGTCGCTGGACACCGGGTTTGCTCCCGCGTACAACGATTTCGGAACGCATCTGTGCCAGAGCGGGCAGGTCAAGATCGGGCTGGAATACATGGACAAGGCGCTGAAACTGGCGCCAGAAGACGCCGGGCTGCATTACAACCTGGCCCAGACCTACCTGAATGCGAGCGAGGCGGTGGCGGCGGCGCGAGAATGGAACCAGGAGCGTGTGTACCGCGAGATTATGAAGCTTTCCGAACGTGCCGCGCGTCTCGATCCGTCAGATTTCGAGCTGTTGCAGGACTACGCGGTGAATTTTTTCGCCGCGGAGCAATTCGGCGCGGCGACGGACTGGAAACGGGCGGCGGAAGCGTGGCGCCGCGCGCGCCCTTACGCAAAGGATAAGAACGCGGTGTTCTTTACGTGGCTGAACGAAGCGCGCGCCTGGATTCGGGCGGGGGACGAGGCGCGTGCGGAACGCTGCCTGACCGAGAGCATGCGCCGGCATCCGGGCAACGACGCAGCGCGGACCCTGCTCGAAGGGCTGCGCGAGGGCGAACCGGTATTATGAACGAAGCGCGCGCGGAACGCGCTCAAGGCATTCTGGTCAGGCTGTTGACGAGCCACCGGGCAGGTCTGCTCACCATACTTGTCCTGTGTTTGATTGGTATCTACTTCTTCGCGTTTCGCGGGATGCGCTTTTTCGAGGTTCCCAGCCGGTCGATGGAGCCCGCCCTGTTGCCGGGCGATCACCTGATAACGCTGTGGGAGAAGGCGTACCGGCGCGGCGATATTGTGGTGGTCGAAGAGGATGACGGGTACGTTGTGAAACGGGTTGTGGGGCTGCCGGGAGATGAGGTCATGGTGATGGATGGCGCCTTGTTTATCGATGGCGCCTACGCTTCGGAACCGTACATCGCCGAACCGATGTTATACGTACTTGCGCCTCTTCGCGTTCCGGATGGCTGTGTCTTTCTGCTGGGCGACAACCGGAATGCCAGCGACGACGACCACCTTACCCGGCAAGCGCAGCCGGCGGTGTCGATCGTGGGCCGCGTGCGGTTCCGTTATTATCCCTATGACCGCTGGGGCCGGATACACTCCTTTCCGCTTTCGAACGTGCGCAGCCAGTAGCCGATCGAACGCGCATTTCCGCCGGCGTGTGTTTTATAATCGTGGCCGGGGCGCGTGACTCGCGCCATTCAACGAAGCCGCAGCATGACGCAATCGTATTCATATTACGAACCCGTCCAATTTGCGCGTCCAGCCATCACATGGGCGGTGCATCGCTTGATCTGGGCCACGGTAGCTGTTTTTGCGCTGCAGCTTGTGCTCGATATTCCGCTGAGTCTCCTGATTGACGGTGCGCTTGCGCAGCGTTTCACGGGCTTTTACCCCGCCCATGCTCCGGGCGGGGACATCCTGAACACCTGGCTCGGATATCAGTCAGACCTGTTTGTCGGCGGGCATTTGTGGAAGCCCTTTACCTACATGTTCCTGCACGGGAGCCTTTCGCACCTGTTCTGGAACATGTTACT
>JAGMZX010000115.1:15727-19582 GCA_018005585.1 Candidatus Hydrogenedentota bacterium
GCGCCGCCGCCGCCCGGCAAACAGGACATTGAGGTGTGCTACCGGCTGCTGGGCGTGTCGCCCTCGGCGCGGTGGGAAGAGGTCGAGCGCGCGTACCGGCGCAAGGCGAAGATTCATCACCCGGACCTCGGGGGCGACGAGGACGCGATGCGCGCGTTGAACGAAGCGTATTCGGTGCTGAAACGGCTCAGACGGGAGCGGTAGACGGGCTTTTCCGCTGGCCGGCGGGCTGGATCGCGGCGAGCCGGCGCTCCATTTCGCGCAGGGGCATCAAATCTCCTTTGCGGCTGGCGGCTTCTATGCCGCGGCGGTAAGCCTCGGCCGTGGCGGCGGGACCACCGACACGTTCGAGGCACTCGCCGAGTCTAAGGTAGGCCGCGCTGTAGTCTCTCTTGGCGCGGACAGCGGTTTCGAGCCAGGGTAAGGCGTCCGTGTAGCGTTCCAGCTGCATGTAGGCGCTGCCGAGGCCCATGGCCGCGACCGCGTCTTCCGGGTCCATATCGAGGACCTCTTGGAACATGCCGATGCGTTCCTCGGCTTCGCGGCGGAGCCGGGCGCGTTCTTCCTCGGCCAGTTTGCGGGCCGCCCGCGCGTCCAGTTGCGCTTTCGCTTCGAGTTGCCGGGCGATGGCCTTTTCTTCCTCCGCTTCTCGGAGCATGCCCTTGGCAACGTAGAAGACAGAGAGGTTCGTGTGTGCCATTACCGCGCCCGGATTAAGGCTTGCGAGCGTCTTCATGCGCCGGATGGCCTCATCCGTGCGGCCCTGACGGTGCAGGATGACGCCCAGCGCTTCGTGGGCGTCCTCGAAGGCGGGATGGAGCGTTACCGCGTCGCGCAGGAGGTCGAGCGCCGCCGTGTCCTCATCGTTTGCATCGGCGTGGAAGCGTTCAATGGCCTGCTCATACAGCCGCCGGGCGTATTGTTCGCGCGTCGGGGGTGTGTGAAAGGGCAGCGGCGTGACCGTTGCGCGGGCCGGCCCGGTCCTGTTTTCCCAAGTGCACTCCAGGACGCTGCCGGGGACGCGGTGATTGCGTTCGAGTGAGGCCATGGCGACCCAGCGCTGGAACGTGGGGGAGAAGGCCGCACTGCGCAGGATGCCGGCCTTCTGGCCGCCGCCGCGCAATTCTGTTCCGGGCGCGGGGAGCGATATGCCGGGGTCCTCGAAAATGAGGCCCATCAGAGCCGACTTGGGCGACCCGTAGCTTTTCAGACGGGCCACGACCTCCTGGCCGGGATAGCAGCCTTTCGCATAGCTGACCGCGCCTTGTTCGAGCGGCGTCGCGGCGACCACGCTGCGCTCGTCCACGTCCCGTCCATAGCGGAGTGTTCCTGCCTCGACACGGAGGATATTTCGCGCGTCTTCGCCAATAGTGATAACGCCGCGGCTTCGCCCTTCCCGTTCCAGCGCGGCAAACAGCGCGTCGGCCTCTTCCTCCGCCGCCAGCAGGAGAAAACCGTCCTCGCCGGATTCACTCATGCGGAAGCAAAGGAGTTCATGGCCCAGCAGGACGACCGGGGCGAACGCGTAGGCCCGGGCCGGAAAGCGGGTCGCGGCTTCTTCCGCGCCGGCAGAGCAGAGACCGGCCAGGAAGAGCAGGCTGCGCGGACCTTCGACGAGGATCTGCGGGGCGGCGCGGCCTACATCTTCGACTTGGACGTCTTCGAGAAAGACATGGGTCGCGACGCGATCCAGGAATGCGGCCACCGTGCCCGTTTCCATGATGAGCCACATCTCGCCGCCCCAGCGATGGGTGGTGAAGAATGCGAGCACGCGAGCCTGCCGGTCGAGCAGGGCGTTGCGCAGGCCCTCGCCCTCGCGCAGGGCGAGCACATCCTGGGTTGTCTGGCTCTGGAGCCAGGAGACCGCGTCGCGGCCGTGAACGCGCAACACGGTATGACTGGCGCGCCGCCAGAGGCCGGCTGAATTCCGGACTGCTTCCAGTTCGCGGAGTACGCCCATGGACTCAGACGGCAAATGACTCGCCGCAGCCACATGTATTGGCGGCATTGGGATTCTGAAACGCGAATCCCTTGCCGCGCAGTCCGCCCCGGTAGTCCAGCAGCACCCCCTTCAAGTAGATGGCGGACTTGCGGTCAATCAGAAATGCCACGCCGTCCTGTTCCAGGACATGATCACCTTCGCGCCGCGCGTCGAACTCCAGCACGTAGGAGAAGCCCGAACAGCCGCCTCCCTTCACTCCGAGGCGTACGCCGTCCTTGCCTTCGCCGGCGGCGGCGCTCAGTTTCTTCAATTCCTCCACCGCGGCGGCGGTCGCGGTTATTAACGCTTTCGGAGCGGAACGTTCGGACGTGGTCATGAGCGGCCTATTCCTTGGCTGCTTCGTCCTCCGGCTGTTCCATCAGGCTCTCGAGCACTTCGAGCATGGTTTCGAGGTCCACGCCATAGGCCATGCACACCTGCTCGATGGTTTCGTATTGCCGGATGCCGCAGTGGGAGCATCCGCCGAGATGGAAGGCCGCAAAGACTTCGGCGACGCGCGGATGCAAATCCATTGCCTCGCCTACGGTCATGTCAGGACGAAAATACCGGTTGTCTGCTTCCAACATGATAATCCACAGCTCCTTGTTTTCGGAGATGTTAGCATGAAGTATAATCCCCGAGAAATCAAGGATGGCGCGCGTTTCTGCGTTCTACAAGCGAAACACTCGGGCAAGACGGCGCATTCCTGCTCCGGCCGGGAACGGTCGCGTCGTCATAGGATAAGGAACACGGCGCGTGGACTTCGTGAAACTGGCTACCAAGCGGGACTTCGAGGGCAAATCCATGCTCGTCTACCGCGTCTTGACGCGGCCGGTGGCGGTGTTCCGGGAGCCAGACGGCTCTTTCCGCGCCATGGAGATTGCCTGCCGCCACCAGGGGGCGGACCTCAGCACTGGCCGCCGTCAGGGCGACGTGGTGACTTGTCCCAGGCACGGGTGGCGTTACGACCTGCGGACGGGCGCGTGCCTCGAAGGGGGGACGGCGGGACTACGCCGCTACGCAGTGAAAGTCGAGGGGGACAACATCTATGTGTCTCTGCGGCCCATTGACACGGAGGCGTCGGCGGAATAACGGGGTTTCGTGCCCCTCCTGGCAGGTTGTGTGAAAACACAAAGGGAAAAACCGGATGACACACGAAGGGCACGTTAGACAAGCGGCCGTGGTCCTTGACCAGCCTGCGGTTCTTGAGGAGGGAACCCGTGTACGGACCGAGGTGTTGCCGGCTGCGGAGACACTTGCCCAAGAGCGAATCCCCTCATTCGCGGCGCGGCGCGCCCCGGTGACTGGCGAGGCAAGTACCCTTCCGGCAGACGTTGCAGAGAACCATGACCAGTACTTCTGCGGTGCGCGAAAGCGATGACACCGGTGTTTGCAGGCACTTCCTGCTATGTCGCTGCCATGAATCCGATAGAGGTCCGACACAGGGCGACCGTAATCACGAGTGCGGCCCGTCATTCCGCTGTTGTCCCTGCCAAGCATGTTCTCGTCGAGGTCGGGAACCGCCGCACGTTTGAGACGGCAAACATGGCTCTGCCCGCCGGATTCATCACGCAGCCGGGTGTTCTGCCGCCTCCCGGGAGTGGAACATCCCGGCAGGACGATTTGACAAATTGCAATCTATGATTTATAAATATCTCAGGATTCCCACAACCAAGAGCGCGCGGCGGCGCCATAGAGGAGAAACGGAACGTTGGCAGATGGCATACGTGATACGGAAACCAGCCGTACGATCATCGTGCGGCTGTCGGTGGATACGCACAAGGCGCTGCGGATTCGCGTGGCTGAGGAGGATACGTCGATCCAGAAGTGGGTCGAGGCGCTTGTCGAGCGGGAACTGGGGCTGCGGCGCAAGT
>JAGMZX010000116.1 GCA_018005585.1 Candidatus Hydrogenedentota bacterium
CTACGGGGTGCGCAGCAGCCGAAACCCGCAGGCCGTGAGGCGGTAGCTCGGGCTCGCGTAGTAGCGATTCGCGGACCGGCAGCGCCCGGGACCGTTGTACCACGAGCCGCCGCGCACCACCCGGGACGCGCCGGACGCGGGCCCCGCCGGGTCCGTCACGGAGCCGGGGGCGTAGGCTCCATACCGGTCCGCGCACCATTCCCAGACGTTCCCGTGCATGTCATGCAGATTCCAGGGGTTGGCCCGGAAGCTACCCGCCGGAGACACGCTCCAGTATCCGTCCGGGAAGGGAAAGCGATGAGTCCACTGCTTGCCGTTGGGCAGCTTCGTTTCGTCCGCGCCGTTCGGGCAGCCACGGCCATGCTCGGCGCGGTCGCCCCACCAGAATTCCCCGTCCGTGCCCGCCCGGCACGCATACTCCCACTGCGCCTCCGTGGGCAACCGGTACGTCTTGCCCGTCTTGCGGCTCAACCATTGGCAATACGCCACCGCGTCGTTCCAGCTCACCAGCACCACCGGCTGAAGGTCCTCAAGGGTCCAGCCCGGATTGCGCCACGACGCGCCCTTCGTATCTTGCCATTCAGCTCTGTCGAGGCTGTAAGTCCAGCCCGACCCGTCTTTTTCGGCGTCCGTCCGGTAGCGCGCCTCGTCCGCAAAAGCCCGGAACTCCCCCACCGTCACCTCCTTCGTAGCCAGCCAGAAACCCCGCGTCAGCGTCACCGTGTGCCGGGGGTGCTCGCGTTCGTGAAACTGCTTCCACTCCGCCTCGCCGCCGTATGTCGCGAGGACCCGTTCCGGACTCAGCTTCGAGCCCATCTCGAAAGTCCCCGGCGGTATCCACGCAAATTCGCCCCCGTCGAATACGCGCACATCGCCGGGTCTGGGCTGGGCTGATGCGGGCGTGGCTTCGGGCTGCCCCGTCGTCCCGCCCCCGAAGGGCGCGGAGCGGTACGCATTTAGAAGAAGCAACGTCAGGCAGACGGCCGCGAACACCGCTATGAACGCCGATAAGGCCCAGACTTTGCGCTTGCTTCCGTCTTGCCGCCGCGGTGTTTGGTCCCCCCGTTCGGGCCGTTCTTCGCGGCGCTCCTCTCCGGGCGCCTGAGGTGTCTCCTCCCGTGTCGCCAGAACAATCACCTCGCCCGCCCCAAATTCCTCGTACCACGGCTCCTGAGGTTCCTGAAACGCAGGCATCTTGCGCGTCCAATCGCGCACGTTCCTGCTCGTGAAGTCCACCAGCCTCTTGAACTCCAGCTCATCGTGCCGCCATGCCGCCCCGTCCAGTCCCTCCAACAAAAAATGCGTGAACACCCCGTGGCCTTGTTCTTCTTCCCGGCCCGTCACCGCGTTTCTTGACCGCCATTTCCATTCATAGGCCCGCTTCCCCTCGCCGCACGCCGAGTACAGGACCGTCGTCGCTCCCGGCGGCGCGCTTTCCTTCGCAAGCGCCATCGCGTCCCTTGCCACCGCACGGCCCATCCGGTTGTCTTCCGGGCTCTTGCTCCGGCGAGGGTAATTCCGGCAAGCGTCAAACAACAGCACGCGCTGGCGCGCAGACACACCTCCCAGCAAGTGTTTCAGCACTTGCAGGCTCAGGCTGTTGAGGTAAGGCGTCGCAAGGAGCGTTTCTTCCGTCAGCAGGTACATCTGCGGCGGGTCGCCCGCGGGCGCAGAATCCGCTTTCCACTCGATGCCGTGTCCCGAAAAATAAAACAGGAACAGCCCGTCCTCGTCCACTTCGGCCCCCAGTTCCTGCACCCTGCGCACGACGTTGTGGCAATCGGGCCGGTCATGACCATCGCGTTGCGCCAGAACCACAACGCGGTCGAAACGGCAGACGTCCAAAAGCCGCGCCCCAAGAGCCACCACGTCATCCCCGGCATACTCCATCGGCACGATTGTCTGGTCCCGGTAATGCTCTACGCCCGCCAGCAAGGCTACCCGCCGCATCGGTGTTCTCCCTCCGCCGGACCAGCCCGTTTTCCGCGCCCCCCGCGGACGGGAGCGGGCCTTCGGCCCCATTCGGCAAGCTTACCAGACTGCTCCCGCCCGCCGCATCATCGAGCGGCGCGCCCGCCGGAACGCATGCCGCGCCGCCGCAGGAACAGGACTCGACTTCCGGCTGTGGTTTCCAACGCGCAACTCCAACCGCAGCCCGCAACAGAAACCACAGGGTCAAATCACAAGTCCGCCTGATGATAGGTGATTCTTGCTCGTTCCTGGAGCCTCAAAAAAATTTGGTCGCGCGCTCCGCGCGATAAGGGTAAAGAGCAAAAGAGCACAGGGCAACAGGGCTACAGTACGCAGGGTTACGGAGTCCGCGACAACCGAACGCCGAGGAGCGCGACGCGGAGGGCCGGGGCGTGGCCGTTGCGACGCGCCGAACGGCAGCCTCCGGGATAGGTGCTCCACGAGCCGCCACGCACCACCCGCAACTCACCCGACGCCGGGCCCGAAGGGTCCGTCACGGAGCCGCTCGCGTAGTCCCCAAACCAGTCCGAGCACCATTCCCAAACGTTCCCGTGCATGTCGTACAGACCCCACCGGTTCGCCTTGAAACTCCCCACTGGCGATACATTCCAGTACCCGTCGGAAAACGGGAAGCGGTATTTCAACTGGCCGCCATCCGGCAGCTTCGTCTCGTCCGCGCCGTTCAGGCAGCCACGGCCGTCCTCCATCCGGTCGCCCCACCAGAACTCCGTATCCGTACCGGCGCGGCACGCATACTCCCACTGCGCCTCCGTGGGCAGCCGGTACGTCTCCCCCGTCTTCCGGCTCAGCCAATCGCAATACGCCACCGCATCCTTCCAGCTCACCAGCACCACCGGCTGACGGTCCTCCAAGGCCCAGCCCGGATTCCGCCACGACGCGCCCTTCGTGTCCTCATACGAACCGGTCTCCAGATTGGCGGTAAATCCCGAGCCGCCTTTCTCAGCGTCCGTCTGATATCTTGTCGCGTCCGCGAAGGCCCGGAACTCCCCCACCGTCACCTCCTTCGTTGCCAGCCAGAATCCCCGAGTCAGCGTCACCGTATGCCGCGGGTGCTCGCGTTCGTGAGACTCCTTCCATTCCGCCTCGCCGCCGTATGTCGCGATGACCCGCTCAGGGCTCAGCTTCGAGCCCATCTCGAAGGTCCCCGGCGGTATCCACGCAAACTCGCCGCCCTCAAACACCCGCACCTCACCCGGCTCCGGCTCCTTCGGCGGAGGGGGCGGGGGCGTCATCACCACCGGAGGGCGAGGTGCTTGCGTGCCGGGACCGGTGGCGTACGGCCGCGCGAGTATGATGTCCCCCGAAACGCGGCTGTGTTCCCAAGGGTTCTGCTCCCAGCCCTTCGAGGCCGCCCACAGCCGCGTGTGGTCCCACGTGAAGTTGCTCAGTTCCTTCGCGCCGATGAGACCGTCGCCGTTCGCGTCCGCCGCGCCGCCCAGACCTTCCAGCAGAAAATGCGTGAACGCGCCGTGGCCCGTGTCGGCCATCTCGCGCGAAACCTCCTCCGGCCCGCACGAGGCCAGCACCACCATCCCTCGCGAAGCCTGCTCGAACTGCGCGCCCACGGCCTGCGTCATCTTGTTCACCGCGCGGCCCGCGCCGCTGTGGCACGCGTCCAGGACCAGCACCTTGCGCTGCGCGGGCGACTGCTCGATGACCTCACGCAGGCGTTCGAAAGGGATGGCCGTGTCCTGGAGCAGGCTTGTAGAGGCGTCCGATGGCAAGAGGTACAACTGGTCCTTTTCCGTCGTGCCGTGGCCCGCGAAATACACCAGCACGGTATCGGAAGCGCCCGCGAGGTTCACGTAGGAGTTGAGGAACTTGAGTATGTTCGCGCGCGTCGGCTTGCGCTCGTCGGGCTGGTTATCGGCCAGTAGGGCCGTGCGGGCGGCCTCGAAACCGGACGGCGCGCCGGTCAGCGCCTGATGCACGGCGGCGGCGTCCGCCACGGCATATTCCAGGTTGCCGATGCCGGTGTCGTCGTAGCGGTTGACGCCAATCACCACGGCGTATTTCTGGCCGGCCCCCTCCGCCGCGGCCGGCGGGGCCTCAGCGCCGCCGGAACCGCGTTCCGCCGCGAATACAGGCGCGGCCACCGCACCCAAGACCAGTACCAGCGTTAAAACCGCATTCCGCGATGCTGAAGACATCGTGCACCCCTCCAAATACGCCTTTAGCATACCATGCCGCCTTGGCGCAGGACATCACCCGTGCTTGTAGCCGTTCCTGCTGCCGAGAGGCCGGCGGCGCTGGCCTTGGGGCAGGTTCTACGCATAGCGAGAGCCCCGTCAGTCCGTCTGCAGCAGCGGCGTTAGAGGCGCAGCCTTGATTCCGGCCGTTTGGTCCGTAGATGTACCCTGACATGATGTGCGATAACCAAGCGTTATCGGCGCGACCGCGGGGCCGTTCCGGAGCCCGGTCGATGCAGAAGAATCAATGAAACCGGGCCTGGAATGCGCCCGGGCCGCGCGCGCCCGCAACACACTTGAAAGCTATGCCGCGGACGTGAAAGACTCTCCCGGCTGGGCTGTGCAGACGGGCGCAGCGGCAGTCCCGCATCACCGATTGCCTCAACCGCGATGCGTTTGCCCGCTGCGACCGCAGCATGCGCGGTCCTGGCCCGCGCGTCGACCTGGGGTCAAGAACGGTGACAAAACAGTGACATGACGGTTTTGTGTTTTCCCGCGCTCCCCCCCCGAAAGTGCGCGAATTGCATTGCGCCACCGTGTGTCCCGTACTCGAACCTGGCCATCCGGCACCAACCCGCTCGCGACACGATTTCCGCATCTTCGTGACCCTGCGGACGTCGCATTGGAGTCGCAGTGTCATCGGATGTGGCATGTTGACAACTTCCGGCAAGCGGGGAGGTACGCCGGACAACTCCAGGAGGCTGCATGACATGGCACGCGAGGCGTCGGGGAGTGGAAACTCGGATACCTGAAGCCGATACTGGCGCCGGTGCTGGTGTTTGATGACTTCTTTGACTTCCTTGGCGGCACGCATCGTCCCTCTGCGCGGCGATATCCCCCGCGTTTGTTCGCGGTCCCCGTAATCACCCGAAGCCGAATGCGGGATTAGAGCAGTGACGCCCCCGTCCCGGTGCATCGGCTGTATCCCCTCTCCCTGGAAGTGGTGCATGGCCCGTGATTTTGGGCTTTGACAGGTGTCGGTTTTGTGCACACGCGGGGAAGGAAAAACAGCCTCTCAAAGGACTTGAGATCCTTCATGATAACATTCTATTATCATGAACGATGCCCCGGACGGGGGCCAGTACCCCCCCTCCGGCGTTCGGGGAGTGTGCACTTTTGAAAACGGTCGATTCGGGGACGGAATTAGCCCTTGAGGCAGAGCGTTGGGGCCGCCAGCTGGACGCCGAGGCGAGGGCTCTGGCGCGCGCGGCGCGGGCGCAAAACACGGAGCGCGCATACGCGGCGGACCTGCGCGGCTTCGAGCTTTTTTGCCAGCTCACGAAGACGTTCCGGGAGCCCCCGGAGCCGATGACGGTGGCGCGGTATCTGACGTGGCTGGCGGAGTACCAGCGCCGCAAGCCGGCGACCGTCCGGCGGTGCCTGGCGGGTCTGTGCCGGGCCTGGGACGACCGGTACGGCCGGTGTCACGCGGGCCGTGACCCGCTGGTGCGGCGGGTGCTGGAGGGGGTTCTGCGCACGCATGCGGCGGGGGTGGCTCAGGGACGTGCGCTGACGGTGGCGGAGGTGCGGCAATTGTCGCGGGCGTGCGACGTGCGGTTGCACTCCGGGCGGCGGGACCGGGCGCTGCTGCTGGTGGGTTTCTCGGGGGGCTTCCGGCGCTCGGAGCTGGCGGCGCTGGATGTGGAGAATGTGCAGTATTTGCAGGGTTGTTTGCGGGTTTATCTGCCGCGTTCGAAGACGGACCCGCGGGGTGCGGGACACTGGCGAAGCCTGCGGCGCGGCCGGAGCGCCGTGACGTGCCCGGTGCGCGCGGTGCAGGCGTGGGTGGAAGGCGCGGGTCTGACGTCGGGCCCTTTGTTCCGGGGCGTGGACCGTTGGGGTCATGTGCTGGGCCGGCGGATGCATCCGGACACGGTGTGGTATCTGTTGCGGCGGCTGTCTGCGCGTGCGGGTCTGGAGTCGAGAGTATCGCCGCACAGCCTGCGCGCGGGATTCGTGACGGCGGCGACGAGCCGTGGCGTGCAGGCGCTGGAGGTGATGCGTGTGACGAGCCACAGGGCGGTGCAGTCGGTGGCGCGGTACGACCGCGGAGACGGGGCCGCGGCTCCGCCTGACTTGGGGCTCTGAACGATGAAAAAAAAGTGCTGCAGAAACTGGTCGCCAAGAGACCGGGAACAGACTGCCAGGGAGGCGCGAAACGCATGCACATTCCCCCCGAAAAGCGTAGACAAGTGACTACGCATTGCACAACAGAACCTGAAGCCGCGTCTGCGCGGCCCAAGCGGCCGGTTCGGCTGACTGGCGCGCAGCTGGCGTTTGTGGGCGCATACAAGGGCAACGCAAGCGCCGCGGCGCGGGCGGTTGGGCTGCACCCACAATACGGCCGCAAGCTGGTCCGCAGACCGGAAATCCGGGAGGCTATCCAGAGACTGGCGGCGGAACAGAAGATGAGGCAGGAGTTGACGCCGGGAGAGTTGGTCACGCTATGGACCGAGATAGCGCGAGACCCCAACGTGCCCATAAACCAGCGGATTCGGGCGACAAGACTGCTGCTGCGGGTGCCTGAGGGACGGCGGGCCAAAGCGCTCGCGGAGATGCCGGAAGAGGACTTCTCCGGGGCAAGCCCCAGAGACAGCCTTCGGTTGCTTCAGATTTTTGGGCAGGGCGCCCGTCAAGCGGCGGGGCCGGCGCCGGCAGCAGGCGCGGCCGGCCGCGGAAAGCGCAAGGGGCTGCGCCGGGAGCGAGCCAAGGAAACGTGACTCAAGGGGCGACAAGGCGTGTGCGCGGCCTGTTTCCTGAAGGGGCAACGTCGCCTGTCCTCCGGAATGGCGGGGCCGTCCCGCTCGCGGCAACGTCAGCTTGCGCAGAGCCAGATTACGGGTTGAGAGCAGTCCGAGTGGTGGTTCCGACGGACAGCAAGGTGACGGGGTGGGGGCACAAGATGTTACCGTGCTCGCGGATGATGCGCGACACGAAGCTGCCCGCGATAGTGCGGTTGCGCACACCGGAGTTGTTGGCGCCGGCGGAGAGAGACTTACACCGGCGTCCGAAAGACGATTTGCCGCCGTTCAGCATCGTCGTGCAGGAGCTTGCCGAGTCGGAGAGCCGGCCTTTACTCTCGGTCGGATGAATCTCGGCGGCGTTGTGAGCAAAGAAGAATGGAAATCAGGGAACCTGGCCGAGGTCAAGGCCTGCGGTGACTGTAACGAACCTTGGGAAGCGTGGTGGAATGAGGCTCTTGACGTACTATGGACCCACCCAGACGGCCCTGGTACGCTTGAAGACAAGTTACAGTACATCAAGGATTGCCAAGACGCCGCTATTCGGGACGCCAAGGGTTTGAGCAAGTTGACTCACCCCGGCAAGTATCTCGTGAAGGCGGTGCTGGAATACGCTCGGTCAAGCGCGGTTCAGCTGCCGGAATGCCCCTCCCGAAAAGTCGCGAGGACCTCGGACGGTGGCCAAAATGGACGGGCAACGGCGCCGCCTTGACTTATGCGTCACCATATGGCAGAAAGAACAACGAGAGCACGAAAAATGAAGAGCAACACCAGAGGGTTTCGAGGGGGACACGGGTTTGCTGCGCGTGGTCTCTCATGCTGTTCACCCGGGGCAGGTTCAACTTCTCGTGCGACCTCGCGGACAGGCTCACAAATTGTTCCGGCGTCGGTTGGACGCCTTCGGAAAGGCCAGAAACAATGAGCGTATTCAAGAAGACGTATACGGCTGCAATTCCGGACGGCGCTGAGCGTTTCAGACGCGGCGGTGTTGAATGGGTGCGCTGGAAGGACCGCGCCGGCAGGCGGCGCGAGGGGCGGATTACCGCGAGCCGCAACGGCACCACGCGCGCACTCGTCGAGGCGGCAACCTACAGCGCAAAGTATCGCGATGCCACGGGGGTTGTTCGTGTGGTTCCGACGGGCTGCAAGGACCGCACCGCGGCGCTTGCCGTGCTCGGCGGCCTGCAAAAACGAGTCGAGCAGGTCAGGGCGGGCATTATGTCGGAAACGGAAGCGGCCGCGATGAAATGGACTTCGGTTTCGCTTGCGGCTCATCTGGCTGATTTTCGTGCCCAAATGGAAGGGCGACGGCTCAGCCGAAACCATGTCAATGTGACCGTCCGGTATCTCGAACTCCTGTTTGAGGCGTGCAGATTTAAACGTCTTTCGGAATTGAGCAGGCAAAAGGTCGAGAACTGGCTTGGCTCAGAAGTCAGAAACCAGCGGATGGGCGCGCGCGTACACAACGCCTATATCGAGGCCTTGACCAATTTCGGGAACTGGGCCCTGCGCCAGGGCAGAACCACGGTGAATCCGTTCGGAGGACTTCGCAAGCTGAACGTCAAGGCGGACCCCAAGCGGCCACGGCGCGCACTGACGCTACACGAAGTGCAACAACTCATTGAAGCGGCGCAGATTCGTCCGCTGCAGGAGACGCTGCACGGCAATCGAGGCGCCCAGCCGGCGAAACTCACAGGAAGGTTCAGCAAGAAACTGACGATACTGGGCAACATGCGGGCATTGGCGTACAAGACGATGGTTTTGACCGGCCTGCGCTTGGGGGAACTGCGGAGCATCCATGTGTCTCAGGTGTATCTTGACCACCAGCCCCCTTTCATTGAGTTACGGGCGGCGGATGAAAAGGCCAGACGCGGCGCGCAGATTCCTTTGCCCGCAGACCTTGCCGCGGACCTATCCGACTACATATCGCGACGCTATTCGCGCGGCACGGAGGAAGGCCGCGCAGAAAACGTGGTGAGATTCGGGCACGGGGATGACCCGGTGCTCTTTGACTTGCCGAAGACGATGACCAAGGTTTTCAATCGAGACTTGGCGGCCGCCGGTATTGCCACGAAGGACGCCTCGGGGCGCATTATCAAGAAGGACTCGCGCGGACGTAGCGTGGACATTCACTGTCTTAGGCATACATACGCTACGCTGCTGGCACAGGCCAACGTGCCCTTGCAGACCGCGCAGAGGCTCATGCGACACACGGACCCCAAGCTCACCGCGAACGTGTACACGCATCTCGGACTGCTCGACATGGCGGGGGCAGTATCCAGTCTGCCCGTGCTGGACATGCGCAAACGGGATGCGGCGGCGAGTAACCTGGCGGCCGATTCCCTTGCACCAACCCTTGCACCAACTCCTGGCTTTTCACGTCAAATTCAGGCAACGCATTGCATTACCGTGGGATATACGGAGGTTGATAGCGCCTCTGTACAGCACGCAGAAATCGCCAATAAAGACAGTGGTATTCGCTCTCTGGCATCGTGTGACAAGAGAAAAGAAGTGGTCGGGGTGAGAGGATTTGAACCTCCGACCTCTTGGTCCCGAACCAAGCGCGCTAAACCGGGCTGCGCTACACCCCGACGAGGAAACGTATGATACCGCAAAACAGGGAGCCGCATCAAACCCGATACGGCGCGATTCCACCGGGTGGCGCGTCACGGAGGGTGCAGGCGCCGGACCGGTTCTTGCGCTGCGCCTGCGGCTGAAGCGGTTCAGAGGACGCGAAGAGCGACGCGCACCTGGCGGGTTCGCGGGCCGTCGAATTCGCAGAAATAAAGCGATTGCCATGTGCCGAAGGCGAGGCGGCCATTCTCGATTGGAATGGTCTGCGAGAAGCCCATCATGCTGGCCTTTACGTGCGCCGCGGCGTTGCCCTCCGCATGGGCGTACGCGCCGTTCCAGGGCACGGCGCGTTCGAGCGCGGCGATGATGTCGCGCACGACGTCGGGGTCGGCGTTTTCGTTTATCGTGAGGCCCGCGGTTGTGTGGGGCACGAATATGTGCGCAAGCCCCTCCGTTACGCCGGAGGCTTCTATGACGCGGTTAACCTCGCGGTCGATGTTGACAAACTGGGTGTGCCCGGTGGTGCGCACCGTGATGGTTGCCATATCAGAACTCCATGCGTTCGAGATTGCGCAGGCCCATGCGCATGGGGCCGAGCATGCAGAAGAGGCTGAGGCCCGTGATGAAGGCTATGACGGCGGCCAGCGCGAACCCGAACATGCGCGGGCTGGTGAACCGTTCGAGGACGCGCCATTGCAGGATCACGGTCTGCGCGGCGACGACAAGCGCGATGTAGCCGACGCTGAGCAGCAGGTTGAGCGTGCCGCCGAGCCCGGAGACGATGCGCGCTGGGTTGTCTTCTGAAAAGGTGGGATAGAGCGCACCCAGTCCCACGGCGAGTCCCGACAGCCCGAAATTTGTGATGACGACGCTGTATACGGTGAGCCAGAAGTATACTGGTTCGAGTTTGAGCATGATGCCGGAGAGCACGCCGAGCGTCACGGTGAATGACGAGGCGGTCACGACGCTGAGCCAGAATTTTTGCCAGAGCAGCCTGCGGAAGGACAGCGGCGCGAGCCCGAGAATCCAGAAGCGGCGGCCTTCGAGACTGATCAACGGGAAAACGAAGCGGCTGGTCAGCGTGGCGAGGATGAGCGTGACGGCGCCGACGTTCAGGCAGGCGATCCAACTGCGCCAGAACTCCTGTTCGTAGTAGCGGGACGTGTTGCGCAGATTCGCGAAGTAGATGGCCATGATGCCGAAAAAGATTACGAATTGCGACCACTGGGTCGGGTCGCGCCAGAAGAGCTTCACGTCTTTTACCACAAGAGCGCGCTCCGGGTTGCGCACGAAACGCAGCGCCGCGTCAATCCGCCCGAGAATGCCCCCGCCCTCCGGCTTGATTCGTTGCCGGTCCTGTCCCTGCAAAGAGGACCAGCCGGGATAGAAGACGCGCTGCGCGATTTCGCCCGAGACCCAGAGGCACATGCATGCGTTGGAGAGCAGGAGCAGAAAATAATAGCCGCCGCGGGCGATATCGCCTTTCGCCAGCGCAAGCACGCCCTGCGTGGTCCAGTAGCTGGGCAGAAACGGGGACTGGAGGCGGCCGGTAGCATCGAGGAAAAGGGCCGGCAACATGCTTTCATCGTGGATTTCGGTGGTGGTGAGGATATCGCGCACATAGAGGAAAAGCAGCGTGACGGCGAGCAGGCCAAGGAGAATCATCGTGCGCACTCTGAGCTGTGTGAAGACGCGCGCCAGAAACAGCGTGATGAGGCAGCCCAGCGCGGCGGGCACTACAATAAAGGGCAGATAGAAGAGGAATAACGCGAAGTAGAAAAGGGGCGACGCGCCGGTGTGGAATCCGTAAGCGAGCAGCAGCGGCGAGCCGAGGTAGGCCAGCGCCCACGAACTGAACACGATGCACTCGACGTACCGGGCATAGAAGAATTCGCGGAATGAGATGGGCGCCTGCAGCAGGTAGGTCACTTCCTGTGAACGGTACAACGTCGAAAACGATACCAGGACGTTCGAAAAGATGAGCAGGAGGAATACGGACAGCGCAAAGAGGCCCAGCATGCGCACCATCAAGATGTCGGCAAAGCCATATTCCATCCCGAGAGACCGGTCAAAGGTCGACAGCCACTGGAAGCCCTCGGCGAAAAAAATGTAGGCGCCGACCCACAGTCCCAGCGCGGAAACCGTAATGACGCCGATCTTGAGCCGGGATTCGTGGCGGACGGACGCAATCTGATGCCGCGCCATGCGCAGCTTCGCGCGCACGATCGTGCGGAACTGGTTCATGCGCCCAGAACCTCGTCCGTCGCCTGCGTGATCTCGAGGAAGACGTCTTCGAGCGTGCCCGGACGGCTCTGGAGCGCCTTAATCTCGGCAACGGTGCCGGTGTGCAGCAGCCGCCCGTTGTGGATGATCCCGACCCGGTCGGCCAGTTCTTCCGCGATGCTGAGCGTGTGTGTCGACATGAACACGGTCACAGCCTCGTTGCGCGTTTTTGCCTTCAGGAAATCCTTGACGAAGCGGATGTTCTTCGGGTCCAGTCCCACCCAGGGCTCATCGACGATGACAATGCGCGGTTCGTGCAAGAAACACGCGGCGAACGACAACTTCTGCCGCATGCCGTGGCTGTAGTCCTCGATAAGCTGGTCTGCGACCTTGTCCACTTCGAACAACTCAAGCAAGCGGTCGCGGCGCGGACGAAATTCGGCCTCGGGCATCTGGTACAGCCCGGCAACAAAACGCATGAATTCGCCGCCCGTCAGCTTGTCGTAAAGGAACGGCGAATCGGGCACGTAGCCCAGCAGGCGCTTCGCGGCGACGGGGTCCTGTTGAATATCGATACCTCCGAGCAGGGCCCGTCCGGAGGTCGGCTTAAGCAGCCCGGTCAACATCTTGATGGTGGTTGTCTTGCCCGCGCCGTTTGGACCCAGGAAACAATAGAATGTGCCTGCGTCGATGCGCAGGTCCAGAGACTGCACGGCGGATTTCTCGCCGAAGCGCTTTGTCAATCCTTCGGTCACGATCATGAAATGCTCTTACTCCGTGTCGATACATCGGGACGCGGCGGAAGTGTAGCCGTTTCCGTCGCCTGCATCCAAGAATGACGTACCGTAAGCGCAAAACATGCGCCGTCCGTTGCAGTCGCCTTCAGAGATGGCGCCCCATGCGTGCGATTCAGGCTGCGCTATCCGGCGTGGAATCTTCCCGCCGTGCTGGAAACGAGAGCGCTTCTTTCGGCGTGATCTTGCGCAATTGGAAGCCGAAAGGCGTATCGACGCGCACTACTTCCTCATCGGAAGTGGCCCACACGGTAGTCACGGTTCCGCCGGAAGTCATTTCGATTCTGTGTGTCTCGACGAGTTCCCCGCAGACGGTCAGCGCTTCAACGCCGGTGCAGGTCAGTTTGACTTTCGACGTAGAGAGGCTGACGGGATCGAATACGTCCAGATAGGCGGTCTGACCAGGCTGTAACAGCGGCATATTTGCGGCGGTGAGGCCAAGTCCGTCGGAAAGCAGGGGGTTTTCGCCCACGGGAAACTCGAGTGGCATCTGCTGCCCCGGCATATCCAGCGTGACCTTGAGCGTGCCATCCTGGATGACGCCGTCCGCGCAAAATTCCTGCTCGTCCAGGCGCAAATGAAGTTCAAAATCGGAGAGGCCCCGTTCGCTGCTGAGCCACGCCTTGCCGTTCAAGTTGGCGGCGGTTGTCCGGCCAAGCACCGGCAGGCGCACGTGCGCGGTGATGGCAAGGCGCGCGCCGGGCTCGCTTTCGCGGATGAGCGGGGTGCTCGTCGTGTGGATGAATCCGACCTGCGTGCTCTGGTTCGAGTACACGCCGAGCCAGAGGTCCATGGTGCGGGTCGTATCCCGGGCGGGCGTTACCATGCCGAAATGGGGGCGAATCACCTCCTGATAGATGAGAGAACCCGTCATGACGGCCCAGAAGGCCGTGATGAGGAGGGGGATTATTCGGCGATGACCGAGCCGCAGCACTTCTTGTATTTCTTGCCGCTGCCGCAAGGGCAGGGATCGTTGGGTTTGACTTTTTGTGCCACGCGGACAGGCCGGGGCTTCGGGCGTGGCGCTGCCTCGTCCTGCCCGGATTCCGTCCGTCCGGGGATTTGACCGCCCAGCGCAAAGCGGCTTGTGTCATGCACGGCGAAACTGCGGTCTGCCTCCTTGTCCGCGGCGACGTAGCTGTATTCACGCAGATGCGCGAAGGGGTCTTCCTGCGCGGTCAGCGTCCCCCGGCGCAGGCTCTGCTCGCGTTTGCGCCGCACTTCGGGGTCGCTCAGCCGGAAGAGACTCTGTGTCACGGTCTCTTCGATGGATTGAACGAGCGCCTCGAACAACTCGAAGCCCTCCTGTTTGTACTCGAGAAGAGGGTCTTTCTGGCCGAACGCGCGCAAGCGCACGGATTCGCGCAGGTAGTCCATGTCGTGCAGATGGTCAATCCATTTCTCGTCTACCGTGCGCAGCGCCACCATCTTTTCGAGCACGTGCATGCGCCGCCGGGACAGGCGGCCGAAATCCACCTTCGATTCATCGCCACCGATATTCGCGCGGTAATCCCGGCGGATCTCCTCAGCAATCTCCCTTTCCCGCCGGTCATATTCCGCGAAGACCTGCTTGCGGACGGAATCCAGAATCGTCTCGCCCTCTATGGCGGCGTCCACCTGGAATCCGAAAAGCCGTTGCAGGGCTGCTTCGAGGCCCTCGAGGTCCCATTCTTCCGGCAGTTTGTCTTCCGGCGCGAATTCATTGATCGCTTCGATAATACAGTTCTCGAACATCTCGCGGATGCGTTCCGAGACGTCCTTGTCGCCGAGCAGCTCGCGGCGCATCGCGTAAATGTATTTGCGCTGCCGGTCCATCACCTGGTCGTACTCGAGCAGGTGCTTGCGCACTTCGGCGTTGTTCTGTTCGACGGCGGACTGCGCACGCGCCACGCTGCGCGAGAGATAGCGGTGTGACAGCGGCTGCGCGTCGAGTTCTTCGCCGCTGCCCATCATTTCGAGGAAACGTTTTACGCGGGCGCCGCCGAAGAGGCGCGCCACCTCGTCTTCGAGGCTGACGTAGAACCGCGTGGTGCCCGGGTCGCCCTGGCGCCCGCAGCGGCCGCGAAGCTGGTTGTCGATGCGGCGGGCCTCGTGCCGCTCCGTGCCGACGATATAGAGGCCGCCGAGTTCGCGCACCCCTTCCGCCAGCTTGATATCCGTGCCGCGGCCCGCCATGTTCGTGGCAATGGTTATGGCGCTCTTCTTGCCCGCGTTCGATATGATCGCCGCTTCGCGTTCGTGGTGTTTCGCATTGAGCACTTGCACGGCGTCCACGCCCTGTTCTTCGAGCATGCGCGCAAGGAACTCGGACTTCTCGATCGAAACGGTGCCTACCAGTATGGGCCGGCCCGACGCGTGGATCTCCCTGATATCGTCGATGACATACTTGTACTTGCCCATCTCCGTTGCGAAGACAAGGTCGGGCAAATCCTCGCGGATGAGCGGCAAGTTCGTTTCGAGTTTCGTGACGTCGAGGTTGTAGACTTTTTGAAATTCCGGCGCCTCAGTCACGGCCGTGCCGGTCATGCCCGATATCTTGTGGTAGAGCCGGAAGTAGTTCTGGTACGTGATGCTGGCAATGGTCTGCGACTCGAAGCGGATCGCGACCCGCTCCTTGGCTTCGATAGCCTGATGCAGCCCGTCGGAATAACGCCGGCCTTCCATCACGCGGCCCGTGAATTCATCGACGATCAGGACCTCGCCGTCGCGGACCATGTATTCATCGTCGCGCTTGTAGAAATGGTGTGCGCGCAGCGCCTGCTCGATCATGTGAACGAGGCCGATATTCTCGTCGGTGTAGAGATTCTCGACGCCAAGGAGGCGTTCGGCCTCTTCCTGGCCTTCGTCCGTCAGCACGACCTGATTGTGCTTCTCGTCAAGCGTGTAGTGCTTTTCGTTGCGGAGCCGCCGCACGGCCTCGTCCACGCGCACATACGTGTCCGTGCTCTTCTCCGGCCGCCCGGAGATGATTAGAGGCGTGCGCGCTTCGTCGATGAGGATGGAGTCCACCTCGTCGATGATGGCGTAGTGCAGTTCGCGCTGCACGCACAGCGACGGGTGACGCGACATGTTGTCGCGCAGGTAGTCAAATCCAAACTCGTTGTTTGTGCCGTAGGTGATGTCCGCGCGGTAGCCGACCTGGCGCTCGTACACGTCCATGTCGTGCTGGATCAGGCCGACCGTCAGCCCGAGAAAGCGGAAGATGGGCCCCATCCACTCCGAGTCGCGGCGGGCGAGATAGTCGTTTACGGTGACTACGTGCACGCCCCTGCCTTCCAGCGCATTGAGGTATGCGGGCATGGTTGCGACGAGCGTCTTGCCTTCGCCGGTGACCATCTCGACGATCTCGCCCCGGTGCAGCACGTAGCCGCCCACGACCTGCACGTCGAACGGGCGCAGGCCGACAATACGCTTCGAGGTTTCGCGCACGACCGCATATGCCTCGGGCAGCAGGCTGTCCAAGCTTGCGCCCTGTGCCAGCCGCTCCTTGAAGACGGCGGTCTGCTGCCGCAGTTCCTCGTTGGTCATGCGGACGTAGCGCGGCTCGAGCGAACGCACCTCGTCCGCGACGGGCAGCAGCTTGCGGAACTCCCGCTGCGCGCCGGAACCGAAAACGCGCGTTAAGATCTTGCTGAGCACAAGCAGGTGGTCTCCCTGTAGTACATCGTGTTACGATCCATGGTAGCAAAGGCGCGAGCGGGAAATCTAACGGTGATGGGCGAATTGGGAACTCCGTGCGCGCCGTCACGTATAAACAGAACCGGTATGATTGCACTGTATCTGCTATCTCTCGGGGGCGCTGGCGCCTTCGTGGGCGCATATGCGCGGCGGCTTCTGGCCGTGGCGGGATACGTGCCGAATTTCGAGGCAGGACTGTTGATCGCGGCGGCGGTTGCGGCAATGTTTGTCTCGGCGCAACTGCTGTACACGGCCATTTTGCGCGCAACGATTCCTTCGCGCACCCCAGTCTATTATATGTTCGAAGCGCTGGCCAACGCAGGCGCATTGGCGTTGGCCCTGCCGCTGGCGGGGATTTCGCTCGTAGACCTGGGCGCCGCGCGTCTGGCGGCGCTTGTGCTGGGAGAACCTGAGCGGGCCGCGCGGGCCCTCGAGAAAGTGGAGCCACTGCTCTTTCTTGCTGGATTCGCAGGTGTGCTCGTGCTCTTCAAACTGCTCGCGCTATATGCGACCGTGCGTTCCCGGCCCGCATCGCGCGCGGTCTCGCTGGCGTGGTTCGGCCTCGCGGCGGCGCCGGCGTTGGGTGCGCTGGTTGCCCTCTATGCGTGGCGCTCCGAACTGATCGCAGCCCAGCGCGTGGGACCGGGTGAAACTGGCGCTATCCGGGCAGGCGACACGTTTGCGCCGGCGCGGCGTTTGCGCGAAGGCGCACATTTCACGTTTCCGGTGAGCCGCCGTCTCGGTCAGAACGTCACCCTGCGCTGGGCCTGCCCCGCGGAAGCAACGAAGCCGCCCGACAGCATTCACGTGGCCTATCAGTTCGATACGGCGGACGCGCCTCTGGAAATGCAGGAGGTGCCGCTGCGTTCGGACCAGTGGAATGAATGGCGGCTGCCATCGGGGAACATCCCGGAAGAGGCCAAGGCGTGTACTATCCTGTGGACCAGCGAGAAGACCTCGCCATGGGTCTTGCGCAGCGGATTGCGTCCTTCCAGCGCAGACGGGGAATCCATGCTCTTGTCCGGCCCCTATTTTCACGATTCGCGGACTATGAGCACCGCTCCGAACGTAATTGTGCTGTTTGTCGAGGGATTGGGCGCGGAACACGTTAGCGGCCTCGGCTACACGCGAGCGACGACCCCGTCCCTGCAGCGGATTGCGGCCAGCGGCATTGTCTTCAGTCACGTCTTCACGCCCGCGCCCGAACCGCTCGCCGCCGCGATGTCGTTGCTCACGGGGGTGAACCCCTTGCGGCATGGCTATCTCGGACCGGTGTCCGGCCCCCTGCCGGAAGGGCTGCGCACGCTCGCCGAGCTGCTGCACAAGGACCATTACGCCACCGCGGCGTTCACCGAAGGCGACGGACCGGACGAGCGGGACCTGGTACACGGCAAAGGCATTGAGCGCGGTTTCGAGGTTTTCGACGAATACTATCCCGTGAGTGTCGTCTGGCGCCGATCGACACAAGGCAGCGCGAATCCCGTGGCGCCCGCCGGTTCCAACATCACGCTGGAAAAGGCCGCCCGATGGATCGAGGCGCACTGCGACGAAAAACTCTTCGTGTTCATCCGGTTGCGCGAGCTGCGCCACCCTCAATGGCTGCGCAGCCGTTACGGGGACGGTTTCGTCTCGTCGCCCGCGTCGCCCCGCCCGCTTGATGTCTACGACACGGCCCTCGCAAGCGTGGACCAGCAGGTCGGCGCGTTTTATGACCGGCTGCGCGAGGTTTCCGGCCTCGAGAACACGTTATTCGTAATCACATCGCCCTACGGCTTCGATTTTTCCGAATCCTGGGGTGCGCCGCCGAAGCGCGACCTGACGGAGCCTTGTCTCCGCGTGCCCCTGATTCTGGGGTTGCCGCGACGGCCCCGTCATCTCCTGCCGGAGCAGCACGGCCTGGTTACGTTCGAAGACGTCGCCGCGACCTTGGCTGCTTTGACGAACGTGCGCTTTGACCACGCCATATCGGGCGCGGACCTGCTGGCGGGCGCGGTCAACCGCGAACCAGTCGCGATGTCCGGTGTTCCGCTTGCCCTGTCGATTCGCACCAGTCAATGGCGCCTTACATGGCAGTCCGGCCTCGAACCCTTTACGTGGAACCGGCTTACCGAAGCCGCGCCCATAGCCTTGGTCAACATTGAATGGTACTTGCAGAACTGGAAGCAAGGCGACCAGATCACGCGACAACCAACGCTGGTCGACCACTTGACAGGCCGTCTGGCTTCCTACGTGAATGACAGCGCCACGGCACGCAAAATGGACGCGAATCCCATACCTTCACCCGATGCCAGCGCGACCGTCGATGCAGGCACAACCTGACTGCTTCCCCTTGCAGGGGCCGGGCGATACACGGAGACAGACGCAGTTCCGCGGCACAGGCGCAGGAGGGTCAGTCTTTCTTTCTGCCATGCCGTTTTTTCACTGGGGTCAAGCTGTAGAAGTACTTGGCCGCTTCCAGTATATTGCCCAGATTTCGGCGCGTCTCGTCGGTCAGTTCAACGCCCAATTCCGCGGTCTCTTCCAGGAATGTCTCCCAGTCCGCATGTTCCCATGCCCCTTCCTGACGAGCCACGAACTTCCCCGCGAGGTCCAGTATTTTTTGCGACAAGTTTTTCGCGGCCATAAGCTCCAAGCCTCCTCATCCTCGTTTCTACAGTGCAATTGCCAACCCGGTCATCTCTCACGATGCACCCCCGTCAGTTGGTCTTCAAGAGTGAGCGTATAGGCAACGGCAGGAGAAAATCAAACGCGGTGCGCCGCCTGAGCGGCGATATGCGAGCTGCCTATAGACTCGGTCAGATTCACGGCAGCATACACGCGCGGTGGGCATACCGCGAATAGACGTTGCACTCACCGTTTCTTTTTCTTGGCCTGACCCTTCTTGTGCGGCTGCGCCTTCTTCTTTGGGACCTGCTTTGGCGCGGGTTTTTCGGACTTGGCCTGCGCGGGGGCTGTCTTGGCGGGGGTCTTTGCAGGTTTCGTCTTCTGCGGGGGATACACTGGCGCCTGTTCTGGAACGGACGCCACCATGGGCGCCGGCTTTGCAGGCCGTGCAAGCGGAGCCGCGGCCGGCAGAATCTGCCGCACGGGTTCGGGTGGGGCGTGATTCCTGGACCGAACCGGCGGCGGCGCTGCAACGGGGCCGCTTGCGACCGCGCCCTCGCCCCAACGCCCCGGCAACAGAATGGCGGTCAGCGCCGCCAGTCCCCAGATAATCAGCGAGACGACGCCGAAAGACCCCGTCCACGGCTCGGCAACCTGGGGGAAGAGATAACTCCACATGCTGATACCGCCGCCCTGCATCTGGCCCAAGAAC
>JAGMZX010000117.1:0-5793 GCA_018005585.1 Candidatus Hydrogenedentota bacterium
CGGGACCGGCGCGCGGCCGCGGGGACCATCCAGCCGGCGCGCCGCGAGAATAGCCACCGGAACAACGGCGGGCAACAGGACCCGCACGTTGATGTAGTGGTTCAAGAAGCAGACGAAAACCAGCACGCCGCCGAGCCACAGTCCCAGAAAGACCGATTCGCGCCAGTTGCCGCGGAAGAAATCGCCAGCGGCAAGCGCAAGGGCGGCCAACCCGGCGGCGGTCCATAAACAGCCCTGCGCCAGCTTGCCGAACGTGTCCAAGCCCACGGCTTCCGGCAGGCCGGTTCCACCTGTACGTATCCCCATCAGAAGGACCGCCACAACTCCCAAGGCAAAGGCCAGATAAGGACCGCGGCCAAGGTAGTGATAGCCGGGAAGCCCGGCGGCCGCGGGCGTGGCCGCGCCCGTGGAATCTGCCACAACCTTGCCGGGCGACGCCGCAGCGGGCCTCGGCAACCCGGTCAACAGAACCAGGAATGGAAACGTGAGGCACCCGCCCAGGAAAATCAGGCCGACAAGAATCTTGGCGAGATAATCCCTGCCGTATTCCTGCTCGATTTCCGAGACATACCAGACGGCGTCGAGGAAATGGCCGCGCCCATACAAGTGCGCCGTAGCGGTCTCATACAAGACAAGCATGCATATCGGCAGCGCGAGCGCGATGAGATAACGCCAGTGGGCGCGTCCCTGGCAAAGCGTATAGACCGCCAGCAGCGGGATGAGGCTTGCGCCGAAGTATTTGCTGAGCACGCCGAACCCGGCCAACAGCGCGGCCATGACAACGCAGTTCCAGGAGCGCGTTTCCAGGCCGGCAAGCCACAACGAAGCAGCCCAAAGCCAGAACGCGAGCATCGCCATATCGCACATGAGCGTCGTGCCCGACACTACGAACGCGGGGCTTGCGACGGTCAGCAGCGCGGCGAGCAAGGGCCGCGCGCAGAACCGCGCTGCGAGATGATAGGCGCCAGCGCCGGCAAGAGCAGCCGGAAACAGCATGGCCAGGTGCAGCGCCCACTCCGCTGGCCCGGCGAGACGCAGAATGATGGCGAGGTAATACGAAACAAGAGGCGGGTTCTGTGTCACTTCGTGCATGGGTTGCGTGCGGCCGTACCAGTTGACGTCGAACCCGTAGAAATCGAGGGGATGTTCAAGAATATGCCGCGCCGTCCAGATAAAAAGCGGGTCGTCAATGTGAAAAGCCTTGTTCAGAAAGAGCAGGCAAGGCAGGACCGCCAGCAGCGCGGCAAGCAGGATGCGCCCCGCCCGCGCTTTCCCGGGAACAGCCCGCACGCCGGCGGCGGGGCTCATGCGCAAGGCCCCATACGCGCAGCATCAGGACGGTTGCGCACGGCGGGACATTCCCATTTGAGGATCAGTCCATCAGCGCGCACTGAGGCGGCGCGCCAACCACGCTCGTAATCCGGTTGAGCGCGTCCACATGCACCACGCGCGGCGTGTAGCACTCGGCTTCGCGCGCGTCCATTTGCGCGTAGGTAATCACGATGACAAGGTCGCCAGGCTGGCCCAGCCGCGCCGCCGCGCCGTTCAGGCATACGACGCCGCTGCCACGTTCGCCTTCAATGATGTAAGTCGTGAACCGGGCGCCCGTGTTGACGTTCAACACGTGCACCTGCTCGTACACGCGGATGTTCGCCGCTTCAATCAGGTCCTTGTCCACCGTCAGGCTGCCCTCATAGTGCAGGTCCGCCTGCGTCACCGTCGCGCGATGAATCTTGCTCTTCAGCATCGTCAGCATCATGACCGCTCGTATCCTCCTCTCCGGTTTATCCTTTGCACACCGAGCACTCGGGAGGCATAAAGGTAATGTTATCGATCAAGCGCGCACTGCCCACCAGCGCGGCCACGGCAAGCATGACCGGGCCCGTCACCTGTCTGACGGCGCACATCGTTTCCGCGTCCACCAGTTCCACATAGTCGATGGTGACGCCGGCCATGCCCTCGCGCACGAGCCGCACCAGTGTTTCGGCGTCGCGTTCGCCCGCTTCAAGCCGCGCCTGCGCCGCAAACAGCGAACGGGACAGGCACAAGGCGCGCTGGCGGTCCTCTTCCGTCAGGTACCGGTTGCGCGAACTCATGGCGAGCCCGTCCGCTTCGCGCACCGTGGGCATCTCCACGATTTCGATGCCCATGTCGAGGTCACGCACGAGACGCCGTATCACGGCGCACTGCTGGCCGTCCTTCCGTCCGAAATAGGCCCGGTCGGGCAGCACAGCGTTGAACAATTTCGTCACCACGGTGGCTACGCCACGAAAGAAATGGGGGCGCGCCTTGCTGCAAAGTCCCGCGGATACGCCTTCCACCGTGACAAACGTGGAATAGCCCTCCGGGTACATGTCGTGCGCGTCGGGCACGTAGATCGTGTCCATGCCGATGGATTCCGCCAGCGCGCAGTCGGTTTCCCACGTACGCGGGTACCGTTCAAAATCTTCGCCCGGCCCGAATTGCGTCGGGTTCACGAACACGCTTAATACCGCAACGTCATCGCGGTCGCGCGCGGCGCGCATCAGGCTGGCGTGCCCCTCGTGCAGCGCGCCCATTGTCGGCACGAAACCGACCGAACGCCCCGCGGCCTTGTGCGCCAGCGACCACGCGCGCATCTCGCCTGACGTGTGAATGATCTTCACTTGTATGTGTGCTCCTCGGCGGGAAACACGCCCGCTTTCACTTCCGAAACGAACGCGGCCACGCCGTCCGCCATTGCCTGGCGCGCATCCGCGAAAGTCTTGCAGAAACGCGCCTTGCCCCAGCCCAGCATGTCGTGAAACACGAGCACCTGCCCATCGCAGCCGCCGCCCGCGCCGATGCCAATGGTTGGAATGCTCACCGAGGCCGTAATCCCGGCCGCGAGGTCGGCGGGCACGCATTCGAGCACGATGCTGAAACAACCCGCATCCTCCAAGCCCTTCGCTTCCTGTTTCAGCCGTTCGCGGCTCGACGGGTCACGGCCTTGCACTTTGTAGCCGCCGAACGCGTTCACCGACTGCGGCGTCAGGCCAATATGGCCCATGACGGGAATCCCCGCGTTCAGAATCATGCGGATCGCGCCGCCGAATTTCTCCGCCGGTCCTTCCAGCTTGACCGCATTCGCGCCGCCCTCGGCCACGAGCCGCCCCGCGTTGCGAAGCGCCTCTTCCGGCGAAATCTGGTAGGACAGGAACGGCATGTCGGCGATCAGCATCGGCCGCGTGATCCCCCGCGACACGATGCGCGTGTAATGCACCATGACGTCCAGGGTCACCCCCAGCGTATCCGGAAGACCCATCACCACCATGCCCAGAGAATCGCCGACGAGCACCGCGTCGACGACAGAGGCATCCAGCAATTGAGCGGTGGGATAATCGTAAGCGGTGACCATGGTGATCTTCTCACCCGACCGCTTCCGCTCACGGAAGGTTAGCGTCGTGATAGCGTTCGCCATCTCTGTCTCCTTGACCGTGACTTACCGTCCCGGTCCCTCTTGGGCTCCAAGCGGAGCGGTTCAAGGAGTCGGCGCGACTACGCCGCACTTCTTCACACGTCCCTCGGCCTCGGGCGACCGCGCCAGCTCACCCACCGTCTTCCCGGTAACCGGGTCGACGGCGTCCGGCGCGATATCCGCCAGCGGCGCCAGTACAAACGCCCGTTTGCGAAACGCCCTGTGGGGCAACGTCAGCGCCTCCGTCTCCAGCACTTCCTGCTCCCACAGAATGAGGTCGATATCGACCTCGCGCGGGCCCCAGCGCCACGATTCGAGGCGGCCTACCCGCCGTTCGATCTCCTTCACGGCGCGCAGCATTTCAAGCGGAGACAACTCCGTCTCGATAGCCGCCGCCATATTCAAGAACGCCGGCTGGCCGGCCTCGCCCAGGGGCTCAGTCTCATAACACGGCGATACTGCGGCCACGCGCACACCCTGCAACCTCCGCAGCGCATCCAAAGCGGCCACCAAGTACTGCTCCCGGTCGCCAATGTTGCTGCCAAGGCCCAGATATACGCGCATGCGCCTCGCCCGGCAAGAGAATACTCTTGCCTTCCTCCCTTAGTTTACCATCTGCCTGACCTGGAATCCAGTTTTTCTGGATTTGCGCAAGAAACGCCATATCCCGGCCGCGCGCCTCAAACCTTGTTCTCGACCAGGCAGCCGATGCCCATGCCGCCGCCAATGCACATCGCCGCGATGCCGAGCCGGGCCTTACGCCGTTTCATCTCATGAATGAGCGTCGTGGTCACGCGCGCGCCCGTGCAGCCAATGGGGTGGCCAAGCGCGATGGCCCCGCCGTTGAGGTTCACGTTCGCCGGGTCGATGTCAAGCTCGCGCAGCACGGCGAGCGCCTGCGCCGCAAAGGCCTCGTTGAGTTCCCAGAGGCCGATATCGGCCACGGTCAGGCCATTCTTCTCGAGCAGCTTGCGCACCGCCCCTATGGGCCCCAAACCCATGACCTTCGGGTCGCAGCCGCAGGAACGCACGTCGCGCAGGTACACGGCATGATCAAGGTTCGCTCCCTCCGGGAGAGCGTCTTCCGCGACGAGCAGAACGCTGCTTCCTCCGTCGTTGATCCCGGAGGCATTGGCCGCCGTTACCGTACCCTCCTTCTTGAAGGCAGGCGGGAGTTTCGCCATCTTTTCGAGGCTCGTATCGGGTTTCGGATGTTCGTCCTTATCGACGACCACCTCGCCTTTCTTCTGTTTGACCACAACGGGCACAATCTCGTCCTTGAATTTGCCTGCCTCGAGCGCCGCGGCGTATTTCCGTTGGCTTTCCAGGGCGAATTGGTCTTGTTGCTCCCTGGTGATGCCATAGCGTTCCGCCACATTCTCGGCGGTGATGCCCATGTGGTAGTTGTTGAAGATATCCCACAACCCGTCGCGGACCGTGCCGTCAACGGCCTGCGCGTCGCCGAGCCGGGCGCCCGCCCGCATCGCCGGCAGCAAATATGGGGCCATGGTCATGTTCTCAAAGCCGCCAGCAATCACGACATTCGCCCGTTCGAGTAAGATGCTTTGCCAGCCCAGTTCAATGGCCTTAAGGCCCGACCCGCATACCTTACTGACCGTGAACGCCGGCGCCGCATCGGGCATCCCAATCCCGATGGCCACCTGACGCGCGGGGTTCTGGCCCTGACCCGCGGTAAGAACATTGCCAAAGATGGCTTCCTCGACCTGCTCCGGCTTCACACCCGCGCGGCGGAGTGTCTCCTTCGCGGCGGTAATACCCAGTTGCACGGCGCTGGTCGTGGCAAATACGCCGCCCATCGAACCTATCGGCGTGCGCGCCGCGCCGAGAATCAATACCTTGCGCATGACATGCTGCTCCTTCCTCGCGCGGCGCGGCATCCGCGCGCACGCTTCCCGTTTCCTGTCCCGCGCCGCGCGAGAGGCGGCGCACTCATTCCCGCGCCGCCGATTCTAGCATGAGCGATCCGCATAATGGCACATGGCGCGGCCCGCGGGTTGCAATAGCCGTTCCGCGTGACCGATGATTCCCCGCGCACGGGACACATTGGCGAGGTGCACGGTGCTGGAAGAATTCGTGAAGATCGCGCGCAACGGCAAGACCGCGCTCGTGCGCGGCGAATGGGCGGACTGTATCGCGGCGGCGCTGATCGAAGGCGCGGGCTGCGCCCCCGCCGCCGCGGGCGGGCGTGGCGAACTGCTGCGCTTCCCCTTCCCCGCCGGCGAAGGCATCATCCGCCGCTACCGGCGCGGCGGCTTTCTGCGTCATTGGCTGAAGGAAAGTTACCTGCTGCAAAACCGCCCCCTTCGCGAACTTGCCCTGACCTCGGAACTGCATCG
>JAGMZX010000117.1:5893-19324 GCA_018005585.1 Candidatus Hydrogenedentota bacterium
TTCGCGGGGTTGATCACCCGCAACGCGGCGATTATGGAGTACCTCGACGGTCTGCTCAACGTGGAGGAGTTCGTCCGCGCCTTGATCCGCCGCGGCGCCGGGCCGGACGTGATCAAGGCGTGCCTTGCTGCCTTGGCCGATGCCGTGAACGGGTTGAATGCCGCGGGCGCCTATCACGCCGACCTGTCGGGAAAGAACATTTTCACCGGTGACGGGCGCGCGTTCTATTTCATCGACCTGGATGCCGTGGAACTGGGCGGGACGTATACGGACGAACGCCGCATGACGAACCTGGTCCAGCTCTACGATTCGTTCTGCGACGAACTGAATGACATGTTCCTGGCGCCTTTTCTCATGCGCATGCTGCCAACGGGTTACGACCCGCGCGTCTGGCTGCCGCGCGTTCGCGCCGGTCAGCGCAGACGCCGCGCACGGCTGGCGCGCCGGCGCGAAAAACAGGGGCGCGGCAAGAACCTCCTTCCATAGTCACCGGGGCGCCTGCCGGGGTTCGGGTCGGGCAGCAGCCTGCAGTTGCAGGACGTTCCCTTCACATCTCGAAGACGGCAGTGAAAACCGGGGCGCCGTCATGCGTGCTGACAACGACCTTTGCGGCCTCCGCCGAGGGCTGCATGCGCCGCAATTGGGAAAGGTCGAGACGAAGTTCGGCGCGCAACCGCGGCGGCACTTCCACCATGTCCTGAAAGCGCATCGAGCGCGCCTCATAATACCAGACACTGGTCGAATCGGCCCACAACCGGAACTCCCCCGTGCCGGACTCGCGCACGTACACGTCCACTCCATACGCGGCACTCGAGGCGTGCCGCCGCGATTCGCCCCAAGGCACGTGCAGCATTACGGGCACGCCGCCGGCATTGGCGCATTCGAGCACCACCACGTCCGCCGCGCCAACGAGCCGCGCGGCCGTGACGTTCAACCCGGAAGCGGGCCGCAAGGCAACGAACGTCACAATCACGGACACGACCAGCAGTACGAAAGCAAGGCCGATGAGCTTGAGGTTCGACTCGGTCAGGCTGAACTCGGCCGGCTGTCGCGGTGCTTCGACGCGATAGCGGTCGACCGGCAAATCGACGAAACCGCCGATATCGCGGGGGTCCTCGGCGGAGATCAGCGTGTTGTAGACGCTGACGGCCTCCCGGCAGCGCTGAATCCGCTGGTCCAGAGCGCGCAGGCGGCGCGCGGCCCAGTAGCCGCTGCTGCGCGCTTCGAGCGCCTGGCGGGCGCGCAACAGTTTCTGCAGTTTCTTGCCGAGCGCGGTCAGTTGCGGCAATTCGTCCAGCCGCAGGTCTTCCACCGTGCGCCCGGCTACCGCAAGGTGGTCGCTGTACACGGCATGTTCGGTCTCATAGCGCGAAGGAGCGACGCCGCCCGTCTGATACGTCTCCTCGAGCGATTCACAAAGCCGGCGCGCCTTCTCGCGGTACGAAAGGGCCAGTTGGAAACGTTGTTGGAGTTCTGGGTTAAACACGGTTCTTTCGTTGTTCCAGCGCCGCGCGCACAAACTCGCGGAAGAGCGGTTGCGGCTTAAGCGGCGTGCTCTTGAATTCCGGGTGGAACTGGGAGGCACAGAACCAAGGATGGCTGCGCAACTCGATCATCTCGACGAGATTGTGGTCTCCGCGCGCATGGATGCCGCTGACCACGACGCCCGCGCGCGTCACCATGCCCTCCAGGTACTCGTTGTTAAACTCGTAGCGGTGCCGGTGCCGTTCGTAAATCACGTCGGCGCCGTATGCCGCGCGCACCTTCGTGTCCGCCGGCAATTCGCACCGATACGCGCCCAGCCGCATCGTGCCGCCCATGTCACGCACCCCGCGTTGCTCCGTCAGCAAGGAGATTACGGGATGAGGCGTCTCCGGCTCAAACTCGGTGGAATTTGCCTCGGCCAGGCCCAACACATCCCGGGCAATCTCGATGACGGCTATCTGCATGCCCAGACAGATGCCCAGAAACGGCTTCTTCCGCTCGCGCACGTAGCGTACTGCCTTGACCTTGCCCTCGATACCCCGCTTCCCGAAGCCCGGCCCCACAAGGATGCCGTCGAAATCCGCCAGCAGTTGTTCCGGCTCCTCGCCTTTCTCGAACCGTTCCGAATCCACCCATTGCAGCCGCACCCTGCAATCATTGTGAATACCCGCATGGACAAAAGCCTCGTTGATGCTCTTGTACGCGTCGTCGTGGCCCGTGTACTTGCCCACCGCCGCGACCCGCACTTCATCCGTCGCCTGCCCCATCCGCGCTACCATCCCCTCCCATTCCGAAAGCTCGCTTGGCGGCATTTCCATGTGGAACAGCCTCAAAACGACCTCGTCCAGGCCCTGTTTCTTGAAGTTCAGCGGAATCGCGTACAACGGCGAAATGTCTTCCGCGCTGATGATCGACTCCGGCGTCACGTCGCAGAAGAGCGCGATCTTGCGCCGCTGCTCGGCGCCCAGCGTGTGCTTGCCCGTCCTGCACACAATAACGTTCGGCTGGATGCCGATCTGCCGCAACGTCTGCACACTGTGTTGCGTCGGCTTGGTCTTCAGTTCGCCCGCCGCCTCGATAAACGGCATCAAGGTGACATGAATGAAACAGCAGTTTGGCGGGCCCACTTCGAGCCGGAATTGCCGGAGCGCCTCTAGAAACGGCAGGCTCTCGATGTCGCCGACCGTGCCGCCAATCTCCACGATGGCGATATCCGCGTCGTCCTCCGGCTCGGCGGTAAGCAGCCGGATACGAGACTTAATCTCGTCCGTAATGTGCGGGATGACTTGCACCGTCTTACCCAGGTATTCGCCCCGCCGCTCTTTCTGGATCACGGCATTATAGATGCTGCCTGTCGTCGCATTGCTCTTCTGTGACAACTTGGCATGCGTGAACCGCTCGTAATGGCCCAGGTCGAGGTCCGTCTCGGCTCCGTCGTCCGTGACGAAGACTTCACCGTGTTCATAGGGGTTCATCGTGCCGGGGTCCACGTTGATGTACGGGTCCAGTTTCATCATCGCAACCTTGAAGCCCCGCGCTTCAAGCAGCAGCCCGAGACTCGCCGAAAGAACCCCCTTTCCAATCGACGAAACCACCCCGCCAGTCGTAAACACGTATCTCGGCATGGCTTACCTCCCCTGTTGCATGGTTTTCAGCAGAGCCCGCACCCGCTCCAAGTCCTCCGGCGTGTCCACGCCGATAGATTCGTACTCGGTGTCCACCACCGCCAGCTTGTAGCCGTTCTCCAACACACGCAACTGCTCGAGCTTCTCCAGCTTCTCCAGCGGGGTCTGCGGCATGCGCGCATACCGCAACAGAAAGTCGCGCCGGTACGCGTACAGGCCGACATGCTGCCAGTAGCATTCCCCCGCGGCGCGGCGGTCCGCCGCGTCACGGATGTACGGGATGGGCCACCGCGAGAAATACAGCGCGCGCCCGCGCGCATCGCAGACTACCTTCACCACGTTCGGGTTATCGATGTCTTCGGGGCGCGTGATGCGACACCGGGCCGTGGACATGACCTCATCGGGCTGTTCGAGCAGCGGCCGCACAGTGGCGTCGATCACGGCGGGATCGATTACCGGTTCGTCGCCCTGTACGTTCACGACGATATCTGCCGGGCGGTTCGCCATCACTTCGGCGATCCGGTCGGTCCCCGAGGCATGGTCTACCCGCGTCATCACCGGCGTCACCCCGAACGGCGCGAGCGCGTCCACCACTTCCTGCGCGTCCGTCGCAATAAACACATCGTCGACCAGCGCGGCTTCACGTGCCCGTTCGTACGTGTGCAGAACGACGGGTTTTCCGAGCAGCGGCGCGATGATCTTGCCCGGAAATCGGGTCGAGGCGTAGCGGGCGGGAACCACGGCAACAATACGGCGGGATTCTTTGGAGTCTAACATGCAACTCATTCCTTGGCAAGGACTTACGAATACCAGCACCTGAAGCACAGGTTAGAGGAATTGGGAAGCATGACCCGTTCTCTAACGGGATTGCAGCGTATCAGACTCCCACACCCTTTTGCAACATGCACACCCGCGTTGCGCGGACAGACGCGACGAGGCCATGCATTAAATCGCTGGTAACCTGCCCCCGTGTTTGCGGCCACTCCGTCGGGTCAGGGAAGCTGTTTACGCACTTTGGCGAGCAGGGTCTGGGCGTCGATGGGCTTGCGAACCACATCCCGGTAAGCGACCGCACTCGGGTCAAACGCTTCATCCGAGGCATTCAGCATCGAGGAGAAGATGAGGATGGGAAACCGGCCGCCGATTTTTTCAACCACGGTGTAGCCCGTGTCAATACGCTCCATCATGATATCGAGGATTATCAGGTCGGGCGAGAGTTCCTCGGCCAGCTTGATGCCCGCGGCGCCGCTGGCCGCCGTCTCGACTTGATACCCTTCCGCCTCCAGCACGCTCCGGCAGAAGAAATGGACGTCGGGATCGTCATCGATTACAAGTATGGTCTTCCGTTGGGCCACTGTCGCGATCCTCTACCGTTCCCCGCTTTCCGCCCGGCAATCCGTTGCTCCATGCTACCTGACGCCGTCCGACGGTTCCACTTTTCCGTCGCGAAGGACCACGGTAAACGTGCTGCCAGCGTCCGGCGCGCTCTGGACAGAGACTTCGCCACTATACAGGGCGGCGACTTTCTTCACAATAGCCAGTCCCAAGCCGCTCCCCAATATACCAAACGTCTTTTCGTTTTTTATACGCACGAAAGAGTCGAAAAGGCGCGCGGCCTCCTCCTCCGTCATCCCGATGCCCGTATCGGCCACGCTGACCGTGACCTCGTCCCCTTTCCGGGCGACATCGACGGCGACGCTGCCGCCCTTTTTGTTGTACTTGACGGCGTTCGAGACAAGGTTGTTGAAAACCATCTCAATCTCGTTGCGGTCGGCCAGCATCGCGGTGGGCTCGAAATGCCGAAGCTGAATCGTCACGTCCCTCTCGACGGCTTCCGGCGCGGAGGTTTCGAGGGCCAGGCGCGCCACTTCGAGCAGGTCGACCTGGTCCAGTTCGCGTTTCTTCTGGCCAGACTCGATGCGGGTCAAGTCCAGCAGGTCGACGATGAGTTTGCGCATGAACTTCGTGCGAACGCGGCAACGCCGCAGCATTTCATCGTAGACCTGCTGATCGCTCCCGGCGGACCGCTCCTCAATCGCGGTGATGTATCCTTCGATGGCATTGAGCGGCGCTTTGAGCTCATGGGCAAGCACGGAAAGGAACTGGAAGCGCACCTGGCGCTGCTCTTTGGCAAGCGCCCGTGCGCGTTCCGCGACGACAACGTGGCGCGCTGCCTTCTGCATGACGTTTTCGAGCTCTTCCGGCGTGAAAGGCTTGGCGAGGAAGTCGTAGGCGCCGCACTTCGTCGCGCGGACCGCGGTTTCGATAGAGGCGTAGGCGGTAATCATGACGGTCAGCACGTCGGGGTGCGCGGTGGCAAGACGCTCGAGCACGTCGAGACCGTTGAGGCCTGGCAACTTCATGTCCAGCAGGACAATATGGGGCGTGGCCGCCTCGATCTTCTGGAGCGCCTCCTCGCCGGAATCCGCCTCGTCGACGGCGAACATGACCGGCTGCTCCACGTCGGGCACGGCGACCCTGTAATTCACGAGGTCGCGCATAACCGCGGCGCGAATCCAGTACTCGTCGTCGACAACGAGCACGCGCAGACCGTCCACGTTGTCACCCTTTCAGCAGACGCGCCACCTCGCGCTGCAATTGCTCAAAGCGGACCGGCTTGGACAGGAGAACGTCCGCCTTGACCCACGAGCGCTCTTCCTTGGTTGCGGCGTCGAATTCGATGCCCGTCTCGCTCGTTACGGACGTCACCATGATGATCGGGATGTTCTGGTCCCGTTTCTTGATGGCGTAGCACAACTTGAAGCCGACGTCCGGTTTTTCCATCATCAAGTCCACGATCGCCAGGTCGGGCCGCGCCTCTTCAAGCGCCTCAAGAGCGGCCTTGCCATTGTGCGCGGCGCGCACGTGATAGCCCGCCGCCGCGAATTGGGCCTTCAACTGGAATACGAAGTCCTCATCATCATCCACCACTAGAAGATTGTGCGTCTTGACTGTTTTTTCCATCGCATTCACCATTATGTCGTTGCGGTTGTTATGGTTTTCGCGCCGCCCTCGCGGGCGAAACGCCTGCTTCCCTGTCAGTGTCTGGGCAGCGTGACGGTAAACGCCGTGCCTGTGGGCCCTTGGCCCGGGTCGGTGTTGGAAGTCACGCGAATGTCGCCACAATGCATCTTCACGATGCCATACGTTATTGCCAGACCCAATCCGGTACCCTTTCCAATTTGCTTGGTCGTAAAAAACGGCTCGAAAATCTTGTCCCGAACCTCCTCCGGAATTCCCGACCCGGTGTCGCCGACGGTCACTACGACGTGCGAGTCTGTGTCTGACAGCTCGACGGAAAGCCGCCCCGCATCGCCCATCGCGCCGTACGCGTTGCTGAACAGGTTGGCCAAGACCTGGACGACCTGGTCCCGGTCGATCTCCGCGATGGGGTCCGTCATCTGGTCTACGACGCCGACCTCGATCCCCGCGGGGGGCGGGCAAGTGCCGAATCCGGACTTCACCACCTCGCGCACATCGGCCGCCTGCCGCGTCAATTTGTTCTGCCTCGCAAAATGCAGCAAGCCGGCCACGATTTTCTTGCAGCGGTCGGCCTGCTCCGCAATCGTGTTCAGGTCTTCGCCAAGTTTGCCATTACCGGCAGCCTCGCGGCGGAGCATGTGCGTGTACATCAACACAACACCGAGGGGATTGTTGATTTCGTGCGCGATGCCCGCTGCCAACTGCCCGACACTCGCGAGCCGTTCGGACTGCATGAGCGCCTGATGCATCTTGGCCAATTGCTCGTGTGAAAGCGCGAGTTCGCGCACCGCTGTCTTGAGCCCCTCGATCGTGGAAGGCAGGCACATTTCAACCTCGGCGAGCCCCCTGCGGATCGCGATCGCGTGGTCCCGGCACGTTTCATAGCCACAGGCGCCGCAGTTCAGCATATCCGCAGGGCCGTGCTTGTTCATGCGCGCCAGCGTGCGCGCAATGTCCTCTTCGGACGGCGTATGGACGCGCTGGTCATCCGCGTTGAAGCCGCGGGAGAGGTCAAGCGCCTCAAATCGGGCCATGTCGCGATTCCACTGCTCGAGGTCGAGTTCTTCGGCGTGCTGCCGCGCATAGCGGCTGACGCGGCCGCGGCGCCGGAACAGAGGCACGTCGTTATCGATGCCCGGTCCGGAGATGCACCCTTGGCACGCAAGCACTTCGAGCAGCGCAACGCCGAGGCCCGGCGCCTGGAATTCGCGGATGGCCTCGACGAAAGCGACACGCCCGTCGGCGGTGACAATCTCCCCCGTCATCAGGTCTTCGCGCAGGTCAGCGGCCTGAAGCAATCCGCCCCGAATGGGGAACAGAGTGCCGGGGCCTGCATGCGGCGGGTCAAAGTCACCCGGGATGACTTTTTCCGGAGAGATGCACGCCTCGTAAAGCATCCGCTGCAGTTCGGTGAACGCGAGCGTGGCGTGCACATCGCGCGGAAGCGCGTCGCTGAGCATTTCGCCTTTCTTGGCGATGCATGGTCCGATAAACACGACGCGCACGTCAGACCCGTAGAGTTCCTTCACGACCCGCGCCGTGGCAACCATGGGCGAGACCACGGGGGCAAGAGCGGGCACGAGTTCTGGGTGATAGCGTTCGACGAAGGCAATCACGGCGGGGCAGGTCGTGGCAATATAGTGCCGGCCGGAGTTCCCCTCGAACAACTTGTGATACTGTCTTGCCACGAGGTCTGCGCCAAAGGCCACCTCGTGCACGTACGTGAACCCAAGCGCGCGCAGCATACCGACGAACTCGCGGTAATCACATTCGCCAAACGCCGCGGGAAAGCTGGGGGCCACGCACGCCGCAACCGGCTTGTCGCCCTTCAGCAGTCCCCGCGCGTTCGCGGTGCAATCGCGCACCTGCTTCGCGTTCTGGCTGCAGACACGCACGCAGTTGCCGCAGCCGATACAGCGCTCCGGAACCACCTCCGCTTGTCCGTCCAGGATGCGTATCGCCTTGGCGGGACACTCGCGCACACAGGTGAAGCAGACGCGACAGCGCTCGCGCACCGTGGTTACGAGTGGTATGTTCCCGGTCTGAATCACGCACGCATGCTCCGGCTACACCGTGACCTCCCGCTTCGCGTAGTGGGTGTGCAGCAGATGGTGGCTCTTCTCGCCCAGCGGAGCGCCCAGGTACTCGTCATACAGTCGCTTGACCGATTCGTTCTGGTGCGACGCGCGCACCTTTCCCGTCGCGTCAATGCCGTACAGCGCCTTCATGCGCTTCACCACGGCGTCCTGCTTGCCAGTTATGGGCTGGCCGCCGCCCGCGATGCAGCCGCCGGGGCAGGTCATGATTTCGATGAAATGCAGGTCCGAGCGCCCGTCGCGCACCTGGTCGAGCAATTGGGCCGCGTTCTTGAGACCACTGGCCACCGCAACGCCCACAGTCAGGCCGCCAATCTGCACGTGCGCTTGCTTGCACCCTTCAAGACCGCGCACCGCGCTCACCTCCAGGTTGCTCAGTTCTTCTCCCGTGATCAGATAGTAGGCGCTGCGCACGGCGGCTTCCATCACGCCGCCGGACGCGCCGAAGATCTTGCCCGCGGTGGTGCGCTCGCCGAACGGCGTGTCTGCACCTTCCGGTTCCAGGCCCTTGAGCTCGAGACCGCGCAGCCGGATGATCTGCGCCAGTTCGCGCGTGGTCAATACGGCGTCGACATCGGCGACTTCGCCCTGCATCATCTCGGGGCGGCCGGCCTCGAATTTCTTGGCCGTACAGGGCATGATCGACACGCTGAAGATCTTGTCCGGCGCAACGCCTTCGCGTTCGGCAAAATAGCTCTTGATCACGGCGCCCATCATCTGCTGCGGGCTCTTGCACGTCGAGATGTTGTCCAGGAAATCGGGATAGAACTGTTCGGCAAACTTGATCCAGCCCGGCGAACAGCTCGTGATCATGGGCAGCTTGCCGCCGTTCTTGATCCGGTGCACCAACTCCGAGCCTTCCTCCATGATGGTCAGGTCAGCCGTGAACGACGTGTCGAACACGCGGTCGAATCCGAGCTGCCGGAGCGCCGCCACCATAACGCCGTCGACGTCGGTGCCGAGAGGCAGCCCGAACTCCTCACCCAGAGAGACGGACACGGAGGGCGCGTGCTGCGCGACCACCATGAGCTCGGGATCGTCCAGCGCGGCGAGCACGTCCTTCACGTGGCTGTGTTCGCGCAGGGCGCCGGTCGGGCAGACGACGATGCACTGGCCGCAGTTGATGCAGCTGGACAGATTCAACCCCTCTTCAAACGCGGTGCCGATGTGCGCGGCGCTGCCGCGGCCCACGAAGTCGATCGCGGAAACGCCCTGGACTTCTTCGCATACGCGGACGCATTTGCCGCAGAGGATGCATTTCTCCGGGTCGCGGATAATCGACGCGCTCGACACGTCCTCTTTGTAGCGGCTGCGCGCGCCTACGTAACGGCGGCGCCGCACGCCAAGGTCCGCGGCCAGGGACTGAAGCTGGCAGTCCTGGTTGCGGACGCAATACAGACAGTCGTCGGGGTGGTTGGCGAGCAGGAGTTCGACGATGGTCTTGCGCGCAAGCACGGCGCGCGCGCTATGGGTATGAATCTTCATGCCGTCGGCAACAGGGAATGAGCAGCTGGGCACCAGCCCCGGCGCGCCTTCCACCTCGACGGCGCAAATGCGGCACGCGCCGGAGGGCAGCATGCCTTCCATGTGGCACAGGGTCGGGATCTCAATGCCGGCGGATCGCGCGGCGGACAGTATCGTCTGGCCCGGCGTCACTTCGTAACTCTTGTTGTTGATTTCGATCTTCAGCATATCACGTAACTCCTCAACGTCCGGTCTCGCAGAAGACGCGGCCGCACCTGCGCTACACCGTGGCAGCGGCGAAATCATCTTCAATGGCAAACAGCTCGACAGCTTCCGTGCGGCACACCGCTATGCAGGAGCCGCACCCGATGCATTTTTCGGCCAGGATGTAGTGGGCCTGTTTGGGTTCGCCCACGATGGCTTCCGCCGGGCAACGCTTGGCGCACACGCCGCAACCGATGCACTTTTCCTGGTTGATCCGGAAGGTGCGCAGTTCCTGGCATACGCCCGCGGGGCAGCGCCGTTCGTAGATATGCGCTTCGTACTCGTCGCGGAACCAGCGCAGCGTGCTCAGAACGGGGTTCGGCGCCGTCTGGCCAAGGCCGCACAGGCTCGTATCCTTGATGACCTTCGCCAGGCGTTCCATGTACATGATGCCCTGGAACCGCTCGAGCGCCATGACACCCGTCTCGTTGCGGTAACCGCGCGTGATGCGCTGCAGGATTTCGAGCATGCGGCGCGTGCCTTCGCGGCAGGGAATGCACTTGCCGCAGCTCTCGCGTTGGATGAAATCCATGAAGAACTTCGCCACATCGACCATGCACGTGTCTTCGTCCATGACGACCATGCCGCCGGAACCCATGATAGCGCCTACGGTTTTCAGCGAGTCGTAGTCGATCTCGATATCCAGGTGTTGCGACGGGATACAGCCGCCGGACGGCCCGCCCATCTGCACCGCCTTGAATTCCCGGCCGTTCGCGATGCCGCCGCCGATGTCGAAGATGATCCGGCGCACGGTGGTGCCCATCGCAACCTCGACGAGGCCCGTGCGCGCCACTTTGCCCGACAACGCGAAGACTTTCGTGCCCTTGCTGTTCTTCGTGCCGATGGCCGCGTATTTTTCGGCGCCCATGCAGAGGATTGGCGGGATGTTCGCCAGCGTCTCCACGTTGTTGATGACCGTCGGCTTGCCGAAAAGGCCCTTCACCGCCGGGAACGGCGGCCGGGGGCGCGGCATGCCGCGCTTGCCCTCGACGCTGTGAATCAACGCCGTCTCTTCGCCGCATACGAACGCGCCGGCGCCCATCTTGATCACGATCTTCAGGCTGCAGTCCGTGCCGAGGATGTTGTCGCCGAGCAGGCCGGCGTCCATCGCCTGCTTGATCGCCGCTTTGAGCCGCTTCACGGCCAGCGGATACTCGGCGCGGATATAGACGTAGGCTTTCGTCGCGCCAATCGCGTACGCGGCAAGGACCATGCCCTCGAGCAGCCGGTGTGGGGCGCCCTCGATGACGGCGCGGTCCATGAACGCGCCGGGGTCGCCCTCGTCCGCGTTGCAGATCAAGTATTTTTGGTCGCCCTCAGCCGCGCGCGCGAATTTCCATTTCTTGCCCGTAGGGAAACCGCCGCCGCCACGCCCCCGCAACCCGCTGATCTCGACAGCGTCGCAGACGGCCTCGGGCGCCATGCCGCGCAGCGCCGTCACGAGCGCGCGGTATCCGCCGTGCGCGATGTATTCGTCGAGGCTGCCCGGGTCCATCTCGCCGCACTGGGCTAGCACGAACCGGGTCTGAGGCGCAAAGAACGGGTGCTCGCTCAGCAGCGGCACGTTCTCCCACGGCCTGACGTTCTTGCCCGGGAACTGACCCAGCACCGCGTCCGCGGGAATCGTCTCGGCAAACACGGCGGCCAGAATGTCCGCCGCTTTCTTCTCCGTGACCTTGCTGAAAGACACGCGCGTGCGGCCCGGCAGTTGCACGTCCATCAGCGGCTCCGCCGAGCACATGCCAATGCAGCCGACCTCGACGATGTCCGCCTCGACCTCTTGCTGGGCGAGCCACGCGCGTACCGCTTTCAGCGTCTTGCCCGCGCCCGCGCCGAGGCCGCACGTGCCGGTGCCGAGGAATATCGTGGGCCGTTCCACGTGCTCCCGGCGCAGGAAGCGCACCTTGCTCTTCAACGCTACGGGCAGGTCGTCCTCGCAGGGCGTGCTGAGCCAGGACTGAATTTCCTCGCGCGACAAGCTCGCGCGGCAAGCTTCACAGTGGCAGTCTTGTTCGCTGTGGTTACTCATGAGCGTTCGCCTCTTTTTTCAGAACCCTGAAAACCCGGTCCAGTTTTGCCGGGGTCATTTCCGCGTGAAACTCCTCGTTGACTCGAATCACCGGCGCCAGGCCGCACGCGCCAATGCATGCCACCACCTCGAGCGAGAAGAGGCCGTCGCGGCTCGTCTGGCCCGGTTGCAGTCCGAGGATCTGCTTCACGTCCTCCAGCACGCCGTGCGAGCCTTTCACGTGGCACGCCGTGCCCCGGCACACCTGCACGTGATACTTGCCGATGGGCTGGAACCGGAACTGGTTGTAAAACGTCGCCACGCCGTAGATCTTGCTTGCGGGCAGCCCCAAGTGCTGCCCAATGCGCAGGATCGCATCGCGCGACAAATAGCCAAGGGCTTCCTGTACCTCCTGCAACAGCGGGATCAGCGCGTCGCGTCCCGCGTCAGGATACTCTGCGAGGATCGCATCCAAGTCGCGTTCGAGAGTGGTCTCGGTGGCCATACGATCAAAATCCTCCGTTTAGCGCGCGTCGCGTACCGACCGGTAGGTAGAAGACGCACGCAACACGATACCGCGTCAACTCATCACACTAAGGGGCGGCCCCCTGCTCCTTAAACCCCGCGCTCAACAACGACCGCCGCCCATTAGACCTTCGCGCGTAGTGTACTCTGCCGAATTCATGAAATCAAGCGCTTTCTTGACTATCCATGAATTATTTTTTTTCGAGATTCTAAGGCTGATAAATCCGGCTCAATCCCCTATGTGAAGGACCTCATGACCGGCAGTATTAGAACGCATTTACCACTGATAGCCCCGGTGCCTGGTGGTGCCGCACCTATATTTTCGAGCTTTGCGCGCCAGCCTCATTGAACGGATCCCTCTTGCAGAATATCCGCTTACAATGCGCAAACTGCTAAAATGGGTATGGCCCTCCAACGCTCTTACCGGCTCCGAAAGATGATTGGATAACCCGCTGCCCGGAAAGAGCAACACGCCGCGCGCGCAACTCCAGGTCTTGCTTCCCTCTGGGGGCGCCCCCTCACGCAGTCCGGGCCGGTCCCGGGCAGAACCCGTCCTCCGTGCCGTCGGCCGGGCAATAATGACAACCGCCTGAGTTGTAGAACTGAATGACCCTGAGCAGCTCGCTCAGCAGGATTTGCCAATCCGGGCCGCTCGGCGCGTAATCACTATCGTGCGGGCAGCAACTCGTGCTTGAGCCTGCCCCGGGAACGTAGCCGTCCTCCGTGGCCCCCGGGGCATCCGCACAATGCAGCCCGCCCGAATTATAGAACTGGATGACCCGCAACAATTCCGTCAATTCAACGAGATTACTGTGGTCCTGGTCGGCTGTATGCCACTCATCTGCGCATGACTCTCCTTCACCTTCACCTTCACCTTCACCTTCACCTTCACCTTCACCTTCACCTTCACCTTCACCTTCACCTTCACCTTCACCTTCACCTTCACCTTCACCTTCACCTTCACCTTCACCTTCACCTTCAC
>JAGMZX010000118.1:0-6933 GCA_018005585.1 Candidatus Hydrogenedentota bacterium
TCGAAGAAGAACGCCAAGCCCAGCGCAATGACAAAACCGCCGATAATCGCCAGAATCAGGTTCATCAGCCGGTTCGGACGAATGGGGTTGGCCGGGAGCGTGGCCTTCGACACTTCACGAATGCTCGATATGTTCCTTTCGGCCAGTTCCTCGCTGATAATCGATTCCTCGTATTTCTGCGAATAGAGTTCATAGCTGGCGGCAAGAATGTCGACCTCGCGCTGTTTGGCGTCGAATTCCTTCTTGATCGCGTTCAGGTCGTTCAGCCGCGCACGGGTCGCCTCCTGTTTCATCGAGGTGGCCTGCTGAATGCTCTCGATGGCGGATTTCAGGTCGGCAATGGCCTCGGACACCTGCCCGTTCAGGCTCTGCACCTGCGGATGGCTGGCGCCCAGCGACTGCTTCACGCGATTGCGCTCAAGTATCAATTCGTACAAGCGCAACTGCATCTCGCGCACGACGGTCTGTTCCGTCTCGATGGCCAGCAACGACACGTACTTGGTATCGAGGTCCTGCCCCTCGAGCACACGCGCCAATTCCTCCAACTGTTTCAGAAGACGTGCGTTTTTCGTGTATTCCTCGTTGAGCAAATCAATCTCGGTTTCTATCTGGCCGACGTCCTGCTTCTGTCGGACCTCCAGCATCTCCTTTTCCGCCATATCCAGCGCTTCGCGGGTCTGCCGCCGTTTCTGCTCGAAGAAGCCGCTGCTCTCCGGCGTCCGGAACACCTCGATGTGGCGCGCGCGGAAGGCCGCAACCACGCTCTGCAGCACCTCCTGGGCAAGGCCGGACGCGCCAAGACGGCACCGGATTTCAAGCACGTAGGAATCGCGAACGGGTTCGACGATCAGCGCGTTGTCCAGCTGCTGCATGGCCAGTTCGATCTTGTCCGGCTTTTTCTTGATTTGCAGCACGTCGAGCAACGTCGCCACGAATGCCCGTGTCGCAAGAAACGGCGTGCGCAGCGGGCCGCTGCCATACGGGAACTCGGAGTTTTCGTCCAGTTTCATGTCGCGCACGACTTGCTCGAGCAAGTCGCGGCTGTGGACCAGCTCGATTTCGGAGTTCAGGTCCTCAACCGTCAACGAGATCATCGTCATGTCCTGGCCGGTCGAAGTCACGGTCGGGTCGGTCTGAGACACTTCACGGCCCCGGACCAGCCGCACCTTGGCCATAGACTCGAATGTCGGCGGCCACAGGTAGTTCCCCACGAAGACCACCGCGAAGATGAGGATGGGGAGAAACAGGATCAGCTTGATCCGTTTGAATACGACGGTCAGTACGTCGCGCACAAAGAATTGCCGTTGGTCCATGGCGTAGGTTCCTCTATGTTCCTTCCGGCGGCGTCGCGGCGACGCGCGGCGGCTCTCCTTCCTGGTTCCCGGGCCGGGCCCTTACGGATTCAGGATATCCGCAATTCCCGTTATGCCCGTGCTGAAGTTGATGTTCTTGCTCTTCGAATCCACTTCCTGTTCGTTGAGGTAGTACTGCGCGTTAATGCCCATGCTGTTGTCGAAGGGCACCATCTCCTCGATGTACTGCTCGACGAACAGATTCAGCCTCGAAATGGTCTTCTTCGGCACGTACACCGTGTCAAAGGGGCGCAAGAGAATATCGTTGTCCGTGTGGCCGCGCGTCAGAGCCACGCGAAGGTTGGTGTTAAAGACGTAGGGCTTCCCGTTGGGGTTGCGCCGCAGCACAATCACGTTGTTCAGCCGCGACGTGTCCTTCAAACCGTTGGCCATCAGGACGGCCTGCAGCGCGCTCGGCGCGCCCTCGAGCGGGTACACGCCCGGCTGGTTGACTTCGCCGCCCACGTAGATGCGGCCGCCTGTCGCCTTCAGCACGTCCGCGCTGATCTCGACGGGGTTGTGAATCAGGCCCTCGCACTGCTGCTGCAGCGTGTGCACCAGTTCATCCAAGCTGTAACCGGCGGCTTGCACGTCGCCCAGGCGCGCAACGGAAATCCTACCGTCGGGCCGCAGTTGAACGGCCCCGCTCATGCCGCTCAGGACGCTCGTGTCCACCGCGGGGAATATGATGAGGCTCGCAATCGGCCGGTTCTGCAACGCCTTGGCGGTTTCCGTCTCGATGAGTTCCGTCGCTTCACTAACCGTCAACCCCGCGATGCGCATGTCCTGTTCGACGCCCGGAAGACTGATTGCGCCATCCGGCCGGACGATCACGTCGCGGCTCATGTCCCCGTAGCGGTCCAGGTTCACGAAGTCGACATTGACCGTAACGCGAGGCTCTCCTTCAATGAGCCCCGACGCGGCGTAGACCTGCTTCAGCTCGTCGCGCAGTCCGAGGGGCGTAAGCCCACGCGCCTGCACGTCGCCGACTTCCGGCGCGGTGATCATCCCGTCCGGGCGCACGGTGCGCGTGACGTTCAACTGCCAGTTATCGAGGAAGGAAATGCCAATCACATCGCCCACCTCGAGCTTGTATTCGCCCGGCTCGACGGGCCGCGGCCCCAACCGCACTTCCATGCTGTCGCCGACCTCGATGCGGTAGTCCCAGGGCACTTCATTTGTCCGCATGCTGCGTATGGCGAAATCGAGATTGACCACGTCGCCGACCTGCAGATAATAGGGCTGGTCGAGCCCGCACATGGCGTCGATTTCCTCCGGTGTTACAGGCCGGTTTTCGCCCTTCTCGCCGACCATGATGATCCCGTCGCCGGCGCGCCCCGAAGTGGCGCACCCCGCTCCCAGGAGCATCAGTACGGCTAGAGCAAAGACCAAGCAGGCGCACTGATACTGTGATTTCATAAAGAACAGCCTCCGTGATGGGTCCGTCGCTGTCTTGCGAACCATGCGTCAATTCCATCCTTCCGCGTACAATCCCGGCCTCCCTTCGGCAGACCGGGCCAACTCAAGCGATCAAGGATTCCCCCGCGACTTCAGCGTCAGCGGCGAATCCATTTCTCCCGACGTGATCTCCAGGTTCTCCACATTCGCGGCGTCTATGGCCGGGTACGGCTGCTCCGGAACGGTCAGCGGCCTCCCTGGCAAACCCGGTTTCTCCCGCCGCGGCTGCGGGTCGCGCAGGCCGCGCATGCGCTGCGCCCGCGGGTCCGCGGGCATCAGGTCTTCGCGCGAACCGCGATACTGCCGCAATTGGGGCGCCTGGCCGCGCTCGACGATGCCCGGCCGCCCGCGCCGGTAGGCAGGCGCCTGACCGCCGGGCGCGCTGAGCGACCCGGCCGGCGTCTTCCCTCCTCGAACCGACGGCGCAGGCTCGTCCTCGCTGCCCGTCATAAGTCTGCGCGATGACGAGTCATCGTCCCACACCCAACGCATCTCCCCCGCGCCACCCTGAGCAATGGACTGGAGATTCCGCGACCCCGGCCCCCGGCTCCGCTCCAGATACTGCCCCTGAATCCGCCGTTGGCCCGCCTCACTGCGCAACACGGGAAGCGGGACAGCCGCTGGAAAGCGCTGGTCCTCGTTCAGCCATTGCAGGCCAACTTGGAGACCGTAAAAGAGCGCTTCCCGCTGGATGCCATAGGTGTCGGACAACATGCGCGCGATTTCCGCGTAAACGGCATCGATCGCGTCGTAGGCGTCGACTTCAAACACACGCGCGTAGTCCGGCGCGATGCCAAGCCCCTCGACCGTAATGCGGTAGCGCTGTCCCGGGTTCTTGACGTAGTTCGGGGGGGCAACCACAAGGACTTCGGAGCGCACGCGCGCCAGGTTCTCTTCCGCCTGGAACCGAATCACGGACTCTTCCTCGCCGGTGTCCGGATCGTAGAAGAGATGGGGCCCGCCAGGAGCGCGCTCATTCTTGCGCAGCTTGAAGGTGACGATGCCGTCTTCTTCTTCCACGATGAACATGTGCTTTTCATCGAGGAAATCGCCGTGATTCCGGACCAGGGAACGCAGGGTCTGTTCCTGGAACGGCGTACCCATACCCTCCGCATCGGGCAAGCCCAACTGAGGGCTTTGCGCGAGAACAGACGAGGCCAGCGACACAAGGCCGGCGATAAACACCGCCCCACATCGTGAAAAAGGCTTAAGCTGTGCATGCTTAGCCAACATATAATATTCGCCATCCCCGGAAACCGCAGAATTGACTGAGGTGCGTACCCCCAATTCTCTTCCGGTTTTCTTCATCATAGCCGATCCGGCCTGTGGGCGCAACCATGAAAACCGCACCCTGCCGCTTCACATATGTGCGCTACAAGCACTTAACTTCTCCGCCTCCACTATCTGCTGCCAATCCCATAGCACCCCTTTCCGGTCCGTTCCGCCGTCAAGACCCGATAAACTCTTGACAGCGGGTAAAGGATAGCATTCTCGACTACTGAAATCAACTTTAGCGAACGACACCGCCTGGCACTCCGCGCGACCGCAACCAGGCAATCGTTTCCTCCAATCCTTGTTCCAGAGACACCTTGGGCCGCCAGGAAAGGCGCTGGTGCGCTTTCCCGCAATCCACGCGAACCCAATAAATCTCACTTTTCTCCGGGCGCAGCCGCGCCGTATCATGTACAATCCGGTATTGCACTTGCATCAGACGGCCGATCAGGGCGGCCAAGTCCGCCATGCTGATAGACTGCTCCGACCCAAAATGAATCACTTCCCCTACCACGCCTTCGGCGCTCGCCATGCCGAGAAAGGCTTCGATGACATCTGTAACATACAGGAAAGGACGGATGGGCCTGAGGTCGCCAAGGCGCAGTTCGGACCCGCACATAAGTTGCTCGATGATGGTGGGCATGATCAGGTATCGCCCCATGCGCGGGCCAAAAATATTAAAAAGACGAATGATGGCGACGGGCAGGTCGTACGAGAGATGGTACGCTTGGGCCACCATATCCCCTGCGAGCTTGCCGGCCGTGTATGGGTTGCATGCCCTTAACGGGTGCTCTTCGGTGATTGGCCTGTCATCCAAGGCATTACCATAGACTCCCGCGGTCGAAGTGTGCACCAGCCTTCGGACACCAGCCACGCGGCACGCCTCACAGACATGCAAGGTGCCCAGCGCATTAACCGCGACCGTCTCCCCGGGATGCTGGTAGGAATAGGCAACGCTGGTGACAGCGCCGAGGTGAAAAACCGTATCGGCGCCCTCAATGAGGCGGCACACGGTGGACGCATCGCGCAGGTCGCCGCCCGTCCACTCCAGGCGCTCCCGCAGTTCTTGGGGGATATCCGCGAGATACCCCGGGCGCAGTTGCGGGTCGCCGTGCGCCATGGCGCGGATATGGGCCCCAAGGCGCAGGAGCCGTTCGGTAAGGTGGCTGCCGATGAATCCTCCGGCGCCCGTCACGGCCACCCGCCTGCCTGTCCAGTCCATGACCCCTCCTCACCGCACAGGAACCGTCGTTCTCCAACGCCGGTTCTCCTGCGGCGGCATCATCCTCCGGTTCGGAAGTCATTCTTTCACAATTCCCGTGGGCGCGCAAACCGCGGGCGGCACGGGCGCGAAGGACGCTAGCATGCCGGAAAGGGCGCGTTGTGCGCGGGAAATGGGCGTGATAGGATGAACCCAGTCACAAAGACGTGCTGTCACGCAGGAGGGTCGTTATATGCGTAAGTATGGAATATGCGGCGTTGCGGCGGTGCTCATGCTCGGCATGGCCGCGTGTGCAAGCCGGGGCGTCGAGCAGGCGCGTGAACTGTTGTCCACTTCCGCGTCGACGGCATGGTCCCTGCGCGCGGCTTCGAGCGAACCGGTTATCGATATGTCGCCCGCGCAGAAGACGCTGCGGCTCGCGGGCAGCGCCGGCACGGTCCTGGGCACAGGCGTGTCGGCCGTTGTCAACGACAAGCTTCGCCGCCAATTGCGGGACGCGCTGCAAGGCTATGACGCGGGGCTGGTTTTCGAGGAACGTCTGGTCTCGCGTCTCACCGACGCGCTGGGGCCCAACCGCGTCGCCCCCATGGGTTCGACCGCGGGCTTTCAGAGCCGCCAAGCAGCACAGGAGGCGCGGTGCCTGCAGCTCGCGGACGCCGGCCACACCGCGCTTCTGGACGTGAAGATGACGTTCGGGCTGTTCGGGCCTGCGGGAACGCTCGTCGCAGAGCTGGACGGCTCCCTCTATACGCTGCCCGAAGGCCACCTTCGCTGGTCCAGCACGATCACGGTCACGCCGGAACCCGTCCTTGCCGAAAGCCGGCTGGGAAACCCCAAGGGCGGGCTGCTGCCCGTCCTCGGCCAGAATCTGGTCTCCGTCGAGGACAATGCCCTTTCCCAGTGGACCGAGGACGGCGGGGTGCGCTACCGGCTCGCGCATGAGGCCGCCGTTGACGCCGCCGTTTCGGCGCTGCTTTGCGAACTGGGCTACGCCGAAGAGGCCATGGGCGAATATCAGTTAGGCATTCAAGCATTACACAAAGAAGCCTTTGATGAAGCCTCGGCCCATTTCCGGAGAGCGCTCCAATTGGACGCCGCCCTCGTGGATGCGCGCAATGCCGTATCGGTCACGGAAGCGCACGCGGGCCATCTCGACAACGCGATCGCGCTGGCGCGCGAAATCACTGAAACGGATCCCCACTATGGCCCGGCGCAGCACAACCTCGCCTGGTGGTACGCAATGGAGAAGGGCGACATCGCGGCGGCGCGGCCCTATTACGAAACGTCGCTGTCGCTGGGCATGCCCATCTCGGAGAAACTCGAGAAGACCCTCGGGGGAAAGTAGGAACCGTGTGCCGGGGAGCGCGGCCAGAATGCCTGTCTCTGCGGGCGCGCACGTAAGCGCATGCGCCCGATGGACAGATCACCTGGATACCCGTGCGCGCGCCGCGCCATCTTCCTTGCCGCCGCGGTCTGCGTTATCCTGATGACGTGGCATTCGCTCACGCGCACGCTCTATTTCTCGCCAGATTCGTTTGTCTACATGGATACGGCGCTGTCCTTGGCCGGGGGCCACGGTTTCTCCCGCGGCGTGCAGCAATGGCATGAACTGAAAACCGATGGCGGAGA
>JAGMZX010000118.1:7033-14025 GCA_018005585.1 Candidatus Hydrogenedentota bacterium
ATGATGTATATGCCGCAACGTTTCAGAGCTATTTGCCCGCGGCGTGGTTGTCGCCGGACACGCAGGCGCGCCTGCTGTTGGCGTCGCTCGTGGCGCTGGCGGGCGCTATAGTGCTGCGCAGGCGCGCGCGCGCGGTATTCGACGCGGCCTGGAACTGCATGCGTTGGATCTTGCCCGCATGGGCGCTGCTCTATCTGACCTTTCTCGTGGTCTACCGCACCTTGTACCTCTTCGACCCGGTCAGTCCGCGTCTCGCCCTGCCCGGGTCGCTGTTTCTCATTCCGATGCTGGCGGCAGCGACACTCGCGGCGGCCCAGCCAAGCGGCCGCGCAGTGGCGCCGGCCGCGGCGGCGTTCGCGGCGCTCGCGGTTTGCCACGCCGTCTACGCCCTTTCCACAACGCCGCACGACAGCATTCCGGGACGCGTCGCACACTCGGAACGGCTGACGTGGGTCGCGGAAAACACGACGCCGGAAGACGTGATTATCGGCGACATGCTCATCGATCTGCCCGCGTATTGCGGGCCGCGCCGTTGTCTCTCCTTCTTTCCCCTGGAGGCGGCGCGGTACCATCTCACGGCCGACGGCCTCTCTGCGTTTCTGAAGCCGCGCCTGGGCCATTTTGAAAAGGCCTATATCGTTGTGCGGCGTATCGCTTACACCGAGCCCGCTTACGAGCAGCTTTGGCGGCGCTGTTGCGGCGATTTCGTTGCGGACCTCGTCTACGGCCGTCCCCTGGCTCGGCCGGGCGTGCGCCGCGCGGCCACGCTCAAGGATGGACAGGTGTTCGAGGTGGACGCGGCACGCTTCGTCGCGGGACCATAGGCGCTCAGAGACTGGGCGCGGCACGCCAGCGCTGATGCGCGAGACGCCCGAGCCCATAAACCACGATCAGGGCCGCGATGCCGCTCAGAACCAGTCCCACGATGAACGACTGCGGCTGGTACCGGAACTCAATGACGTGCACGCCCTCGCTGACTCGGACGCCCCGGAACAACCCGTCCACGGGAAAACTGTCCGTAACCACGCCGTCGAGCGTCACCTGCCAGCCGGGGTACCACGCGTCAGCCAGGACCAGCACGCCGCGCCGGGGCGTGTCCACCTGCACGCGAATCCAGTTGTTCGCGCCGTGCATTTCCACGGAGGGCACGGCGTCGGAACCGCTGGTCTGTTCCGGAAGCAGCGGCGTCTCCATGGTGGGCAACCGGTCCCACCCGACTATCTCCGGGTCGAAAGATTCAACGGGCCGCCACATATAGGCCATCCAGGCGCGCGGCTTCGCCTCGCGGTCCTCGAACAGCACCGCTCCGGAAGCAAATACGTGGCGGATACCCAGCATCGGGCGCACGGATGCGAAATCACCCTGAATATCTTCTTTCGTGAGCAGCAGCAGCCGGGACCCGGCTCGGCGCAACATGAGCGGGTCGCGCTTCACGATATCCATGAATGCGCGATACCGGTCCAATTCAACGCCGCCGGGATTATGCAGCTGTGGAATACCATGCGCCGACAACGGCCATCGGGCAAGGGCATCGCTTCCGCTGATACGTTCCTGCGAGGCGCGCAATTCCCGAATGAAGGCGGTCTCCGGGAAAACCTCGGCCGCGGGCGTCATGGGGACGGAAGCGCCCAACACCCACCATAGCGACGCGCCGGCAAGCACCGCCGAAGCGTAGCCGGCGAAACGAACGTTGGGCCGGAATAACGTCACGGCCAGAAGCACGGCCACCAGCACCGCCATGCAGGCGGCTGCGGCCATCTCGCCCCGCCACGCGGGCGCGGCACCCTCGGCGCCGCTCGCGCATGCCAGCGACAGGACGAACAGCACGCCCCAGAAGACAGGCGCGGACCACAGCAGCCGTCCCAGCGCCGCCCTGCACTGTTCCGCGTTCAGCTCGTGCCATTCCTCGAGGGCCGCCGCGGCCACCCATGCAAAAACGAGCCCGCCCATGCAGAGCAAACCGGGAACCGCCGCGGTCCATCCGGCGAGGGATGCAGCAATGGCCGCTGCCGCGAACAGGACGAACGTCAGCAGCAGCCCTTCGTAGCGCTGGCGAATCGGGCGTTCCACGAACTGGCGCACCGCGAACCAAAGGGCGAACAACAGCAGCGAAACCGTGCCCGGATGCATCAAGGCGGCGAAGGGAGCGGCGCCCGCTCCTTCCGAGGACGCGATACTGGGCGCAAGCAGAGCGGCCAGGTGCGCCGCGCGCAGCGGCGGTTGCTGCCCGGCCGACGCGACACCGCCCCGGTTGATGAATTCAAGATACGGCACGAGTTGAACGCCCGCCAGCACGAGGCCCAGCGCCAGCGTCACAAGCAGGGCCGCCGATGCGCCGCGCAGCCGGCCCCGTGTTCCCTGACCTCGCGCGCGCAGCGCCAGATACACGAACGCAAACAGCATCAGGGACATGAATACGAGCACGTCGCCGCCCAATGCCATGAGCGCCACGGTGACGGCGCCCAGCGGCCACGCGCGGTAGTGACCCAGCGCGAGGCGTTCGGCGAACATGAGCAACAGCGGCAGCCACGCCGCCGCATCGGCCAAGGGAAACGCCCCCCAGATGAAAACGGGCGCGCTCAGCTGAAACGCCACTGCGGCAAGAAGCGCCAGCGGCGCCGGGAACCCGAATTTGCGCGACACGTACCATGCGCAGAAACCCGCCGCGATCATCTTCAACAGGAGCGACCACGCAATGGCCTGGTGCAGCGGCATTACATGGAACGGGAGCGTAAATGGCGAAAAGACGCGCGTGCGCAGCGCCGCGAGGAACGGCGTGCCCGCGCCCTCGTCCGGATTCCACAGCAAGGATTCGTAATTGCGCGCGGCGCGGTTGACAAACGCGAATTCCGAATAGATGCGGCGGCTCTGTTCCCTCGCGAAGCAGGAACCGCCGGGTTCGAGCCCTTCCGGGCGCGCATCCTGCCACGGCGCTTCAAACAGCGGCTCCTGAAGCGCCATGGGCACATGCGTGCCGACCGCCGCCGGCAACAGCGCCCCAAAGGGCAGCAGAAACAGCACGCTCAGGCAGAACAAGCTCTCAAACGCGGCTCGGTATCGTGGTCCCACGGTAGCGTCTCTCCCGTGTGCAGGCGGCGCCGTTCACCCGCCATCGTGAGCAGGCGCCCGCCACGCCAGCATGCCGAACAAGACCCGCCACGGCCTGCTCAGCGTAACCATAGCACGATTGTCAGCGCAACGCACCACCCAATTTGCATTTGCGGCCCGGCTCAACCGCCCGCCCGCGCTTCACTTCCTGCGCGGCGGCGTGTGAATGCCCATGCCGTAATAGTCCTCCGCGGCTTCCATCATCGCTTCCGACAGCGTCGGGTGCGTGTGGATCGTGTGCGCGATCTCCTCGACGGTCGCCTCCATCTTCATGGCAAGCGCGGCCGCGGCGATCAACTCGCCCGCCTCGTGGCCCATGATGTGCACGCCGATCAGTTCGTCCGTGCGCGCATCGCCCACAATCTTGACCATGCCTTCGGTCTCGCCCATGGCGTGGGCGCGCCCATTCGCCACGAACAGGAACCGCCCCGTCTTCACGGGGATCTTCTGTTCCACGGCTTCCTGTTCCGTAAGACCGACGTTCGCGACCTCGGGCATCGTGAACGCGCATGAGGGCACGACGCGATAGTCCATCTTCTTGTTTCCGCCGCACGCATTCGCCGCCGCAACCAGCCCCTCGGCGGACGCGCCGTGGGCCAGCCAGGTCTTGCCGACGACATCGCCGATGGCGAAAATGCCCGGCACGCTGGTTTCCATGCGTTCGTTCACGACGATATCGCCCCGCGGCCCGGTCTTGACGCCCGCATCCAGCGCAAACTCCGAATTGCAGCGCATGCCGACCGCAACCAGCAACAGGTCCACGGTGACCGTCCCGGCTTTCGCGCCTTCCAGATGCAGCACGAGTCCGTCTTTCTTGCGGTCAAGCCTGGCCACCTTCGTGCCCGTGCGGACATCCATCCCTTTCTTCTTCAGGCCGGCTTCGAAGCGCTTCGTCAATTCCGCATCCGATTTCGGCAACACGTTCGGCATCATCTCGATGAGAGTCACGTCCGCGCCGAACGCGTTCCAGGCACAGGCAAACTCGGCGCCCAACGGCCCCGCGCCGACCACCGCGATGCGTTTCGGCAGCTGCGTCAACTCGAGCGCGTCCGTGCTGTCGATCACGGCCTTGTGATCGAACTCCATGCCGGGAACGTTCCCGGGCCGGCCGCCCGTGGCCACGATCAGCGCGTTCGCCTTGATCTCTTCCTTGCCGGCGAGCACGCGGCCCGCAGCGGGCACGCGCGCCTCGCCGCGCACCACTTCTATACCCCGAGCCTTGAATAAGGTTTCGATCCCGCCCGTATTGACGGCAACGACCTTCTTCTTGCGCTCGACCATTTTCCGCAGGTCAAACCCTTTCAGGTCGAGTTTGAGGCCCAATTCGTCCGCGTGCTGCAATTTCCGGAAAAGTCCGGCGGAATATATAAGCGTCTTGGTCGGGATGCACCCGACGTTCAGGCACACGCCGCCGAGCATCTTGCGCTCGACGACCACAACGCGCCTGCCCAGTTGCGCCGCGCGGATCGCCGCGACATAACCGCCCGGTCCGCTGCCGATTACGCACACATCACATTCGCGCATACCATCTCCTTTCAACCGCGGCCCATTAGACCTGGAATTCCACCTGTTCGAGAACCTGCTTCAAACGGCCCATGAACTGCGCCGCAACCGCGCCGTCGATCACCCGGTGGTCGCTGGACATCGTCATTTTCATCATGGGACGGATGAGGATGGCCCCTTCGCGCGCGACCACGCGGTCCGTAATGGCCCCGACAGCGATGATCGCGCTGTCCGGCTTGTTGATAATCGCCGTGAAACTCTCCACGCCGAACACGCCCATGTTGGAGACCGTGAAGGTGTTGCCCGTATAGTCGTCGGGCAGCAGCTTGTTCGTTTTCGCCTTTTCGACCAGCGCTTTCGACGCCTTGGCCAGGCCCTCGATCGACAGCAGTTGCGCCTGTTTGACCACCGGCACTACCAGCCCGTTCGGCAACGCCACGGCAACACCCAGATTCACGTCCGCCACTTCTTCAATGGCGTCGCCCGCCCAGCGCGCGTTCACCTGCGGAAACTCGCGCAGCGCGCGCACCGCCGCGAACAGCACCAGGTCGTTGAACGACGCCTTGAAGGGAAGCTTTTCGCGCAGCGACTTGATCCCCCCCATGTCGACCTCGACCGTCACGTAATAGTGCGGAGCCGAGTATTTACTCTCCGACATGCGCTGGGCGATGATCCGGCGCATCGGCGTCAAGGGTATGCGACGCACTCCTTCCACCGGCGCGGCGGGCTGCTGGGCCGCCTTCGCAGGCGCTTCTTGCGCGCGCAGCACGTCGTCCTTCATCACCTTGCCCCGCGCGCCCGTGCCCGCGACCGACGCCAAATCCACCCCCGCCTGTTCCGCGACGCGGCGCGCCACCGGCGTGGCGCGCACGGGCGACGCGCCCGCGGCAGCCACAACATCCTTCGCCATCACGCGTCCGCCCACGCCGGAACCCGCGGCCCGCGCAGGGTCCACGCCCAGTTCCGCGGCGGCCTTGCGCGCACGCGGCGAAACCGGACCGCGGGACTCGGCGGAGACAGGCGCCGCAACGGGGGCAGCCGCGACCGGGGCCGCCACTGCGCCAACCTGCGCGGCTGCGGGCGCTTCCACGCCCGCCGACACGCCGGCCGCGCCGTATTGCGACAGGTCCGGCAGCGGTTCGCCAGGTTCGCCGATAAGCGCAATAACCGTGAGAACGGGCACCTCGATGCCCGGTTCGAGCAGAATCTTGCGCAGCACGCCCGCCGCGGGCGATTCGCATTCCACCTCCGCCTTGTCGGTCTGGATCGAGAATAAGGGTTCGCCCATCGCGACCTGGTCGCCTTCGCGCTTCAACCACTGGACTACCGGGGCCTCCTCGACGGATTGCCCCATTTTTGGCATACGTACTTCGTGCATGGCTACTCCTGTGCTATCCAACCGTCTCGTGCGAGACGTTCCTCTGCCCGGCAAATCACTGCGGCAAGCGGCGCATCCGCGTCCAGGCCGCACACCGCCTTTAGGGCCCCCGAAAGACCAGCTTCCGTGCGGATGCGTTGAAGGGATTGCGCGGCCGGATCATCCCGGGGATCGTAGCGCATTGCGGCGGCGGCTGCAAACGCGATGCCTTCCGGGGAGATTCCCTGCTCGAGGCACATGCACGCCGCGCCGATGAGCCGGTCGTGCCGGCCCAGCTTGCGCAGGGGGTCCCGGGCCACGCGCGAAACCTGGTCGCCGAGCGCCCGGTTGGCGTAGCGGCGGAGCAGGTCCTCGCCATGGGCTCGCAGCGCGTCCAGCGCCAGCCCGTGCCGCGCGTGCATGCCGCGGCAGCTCTCATCCAGCGCCTGCTCGACCACGGCGCGCACCCGCGCGTCCGCGACGGCCTGCCAGATGTATTCATGGCCTTGCAGCGCGCCGAGATAGGCCGCGGCCGCATGACTCATGTTGTGTACGAACAGCTTCCGCTCGACGTACGCGCCAAAATTCGGCATAGGCTTCATGTGCGCGATATCGGGAATAGCGCCGCGGAAAGCCGCCGCGTCCACCGGCAACTCGCAATAGGGCTCGACACAGACCAGCAACGGGTCCTCGGCCTTGATCGCGTCCGTCATGACCGGAACCATCCGCCCTATCGACGCCTCGACGAAACCCGTTTTTTCCTCGAGAATGGGGTGCTGCCGCGGCGCCAGGTGCTTGCGCACCTCGCCGCGCAAGAAGGGGCCCGCGTTGAGCAGATTCTCGCACACGATGATGTTCAGCGGCGGCGCGGAATCCGTTTCAAAACGCAAGGCAAGACCTTTGGCCAGCAGCGGCGCGATGCGCGGCAGCACGTTCACCCCCACGGCCGTCGAGGCAAGGGACGCTTCGGCAATCGCACGCGTCACGGCTTCGGTATCCGAGGCGTGCACGGCGTCCACGTCCC
>JAGMZX010000118.1:14125-19171 GCA_018005585.1 Candidatus Hydrogenedentota bacterium
CCTTTGGCCAGCAGCGGCGCGATGCGCGGCAGCACGTTCACCCCCACGGCCGTCGAGGCAAGGGACGCTTCGGCAATCGCACGCGTCACGGCTTCGGTATCCGAGGCGTGCACGGCGTCCACGTCCCGTATCCAAATGGTCTCGTTGACCTCAGACACCAGCCGCAGCGGATAGGCCCGCCGCGCGTGCAGGCTGCGCACCACCTCGTCGGCCACGTCAATAAAGGTCGTTGCGTACCCCGATTCGAAGTACAGCTGGCCGAGGAAACCGCGCCCGATATTGCCGGCCCCGAAATGTACCGCCTTTTTGTCCAAGGATTACCCCTTCCTGCTCCCGGAAAGGCGCGTATTCTAACAGATGGTCCGCCTCTTGGGCGAAAACGTTTAGAAAGGCAAATACGGCAAGCCGCGGCAGCGCCGGCGCTTCCAGGCCGACATGACGGCCGCTGCCCGGCGCGAAATCCCGAATTCTGTCGTATTGATGGCCGGGTTCATGATAAAGTGACACAAGACGCACCGGAATCTGCCCCAGAACCTTGGGGTTCACCCATCACTGTATGCGCGTGAATGGCCATGGCTCTGGCGCCTGAATTCCTGCGCATGACGGATTCGGAAAGGTGCCGGGACGCCGCATAAGAGCACTCGGGCCGCTGCTTTCACGGAGGGGCGTTTTGGAGACACGGTTCACGGCGAAAGGGGAGTCTGAAACAGTTTTTTGAGCGTTGCGGTGGGCACAGGCGAAGAAGCCCGCATAGCGCGCAAATCTCCAACTTGGACGACTCGGAGGCATCCATGTTCCGTACTGGCGACGAAACGGCATTACGCTTGGCGGTGAACGACATCGTGGCGCACACGCCCGTGACCGACATACACACGCACCTCTACGCGCCCGCGTTTGGACCCCTGTTGCTGTGGGGCATTGATGAGGTGCTCACGTACCACTATCTGATTGCCGAGTTCTTCCGCGCTTCCGACATGCCCTATGAGACGTTCTGGGCGCTCGACAAGCCGGCGCAGGCGGATGCCATCTGGAAAACGCTGTTCCTCGAACAGGCGCCGCTAAGCGAAGCGTGCCGCGGCGTCCTGACCGTCCTGAACCGGCTCGGCCTGGACGTGGCGGCGCGCGACCTCGCAGCCTATCGCGCATGGTTCGCGGCGCAGGACGCCGTCGCGCAGGTCGACCGCGTGTTCCACGTCGCGGGCCTGCGCGACGCCGTCATGACGAATGACCCCTTCGACGATGCGGAGCGGCCCGTGTGGGAGCGCGCCGGCGAGACCGACCCGCGCTTCCATGCCGCGCTGCGCATTGACCCGCTGCTGAACAACTGGACGGACAGCCACGCCCGGCTGCAGGCATGGGGCTATGCGGTGGACACGGGCCTGTCGCGGCGCGCCTTGGCCGAAACGCGGCGGTTCCTGTCCGGCTGGGTCCGGCGCATGAACGCCCGATACATGGCCGTGTCGCTGCCGCCCGGATTCGCGTTTCCCGAGGATTCGCCCCGCGCGACATTGATCGCGGAGGCGGTCCTGCCCGTGGCGCTCGAGTTCAACATCCCCTTCGCCATGATGATCGGCGTGACGCGGCAGGTGAATCCCGCATTGCGCCTCGCCGGGGACGGCGTGGGCACGGGCGACGTGACCGCGGTCGAACGGCTCTGCGCCGCGTTCCCGAAGAACAAATTCATGCTCACCATGCTTGCCCGCGAGAACCAGCACGCCTGCTGCGTCGCCGCGCGCAAATTCCGCAACCTGCTCGTCTTCGGCTGCTGGTGGTTTCTGAACGACCCAAGCCTAATCGAGGAAATCACGCGGATGCGCCTGGAACTGATCGGGCCGGTCATGATCCCGCAACATTCCGACGCGCGCGTGCTCGAACAGGTGATCTACAAATGGGACCACTCGCGCGGCATCATCGCCCGCGTCCTCGGCGACAAGTACGCCGACCTGCTGCGCGCGGGCTGGGCCGTGACGCAAGAAGAACTGCAGCGCGATATCGCCAGCCTTCTCGGCGGCCACTTCTGGCGTTTCCTGGAATACGCGCCATAAAGTCAGGTGTTGTATCGCGGTCTCACGACCGCGACGGGATGGCCGCTCCACTCCGTTCCCTCACGCCAATCCCGGGCAGTAGCCGTCTTCCGTCCCTTCGCCGGGGCAGGCGTGGTACCCGCCGCTGTTGTAGAACTGGATGAGCCGCAACAACTCGGTCAGCATGATGGTCCAGCTTGCACCGCCATCGTAATCGGAAGCGTGCGGCGCACAGGCATGATTCGCGCCCGCCCCCGGCACGTAGCCGTCCTCCGTCGAGCCCGGATCATCCGCGCAGTGGAACCCGCCCGAGTTGTAAAACTGGATCACGCGGAGCAATTCGCTCAGTTCGATGAGCCCGTTGCCGTCCTGGTCCGCCGTGTGCGCAACGGGCTCCTCGCCTTCGCCGCATGGCGCAAGCACAACTACCGCGCGCGTTTCCTGACCCACATTGCCGGAAGCGTCGGCCGCCGTAAAGTAGACCGTGTACGTGCCCGCTTGCGACGGGTCGACGTCACCGGCGTCAATGACCAGTTCGGGCACGTCGTCGCACGTGTCGGTGACGGACGCGCCCGGGTCCGCATACGGCGCGTCGCAAGGCCACTCCTGGGGATTGTCCCCCAGCAACACGATGCCGGGAAGGGTCGTGTCGCGCACTTGCACCACCAGCACCAATTCCGTCGTGTTGCCCAGCGGATCGCTGACCGTATACGTGACTTCATAATCGCCCACCGCATCCGGGTCCACCGTACCGGTCACCTGAATGTCCGCCGTCACGTCCCCATAGGTGGTGTCGGTCGCGGTCGCGTCCGGGTACGTGAACACACCGCCGCCGCATTCGATGACGAGCGGATTGTCGACCGTCAGCGTAATCTCCGGTCCGCGCCGGTCCACCACGTACATCTCATCGCAGTCGTGGTCGCCGTTGCCCGGACCGGGCCCGCCAAGCGCGTTGCTGTCGAGGTCACGAATCGTGTCGTTGTCGCGCAGATGCACCTCGATGACGCCCGCGCCTTCGCCCGAGTCCACGAGAACGTCGTACGTCGTGCCGGTGCCCGTCACGGACAGCATCGCCTCGCCGACGAGATTGTGCGCCTCCAGTTCGAAATCCTCGAGGTCCACGCCCGTGACCGGCTCGTCGAACAGGACCACGAACACTACTTCCGGCGCGGCCGTGGGGCTTGGCCCGTCCCGCGTAATCGACACGACATTCGGCGGCAACAAGGCCTTTTGCGGTTCTGCGGCAGCGCCGCCCGCGACACAGACCGTCGCCAAGACAAGAAAACAGGAAATCTCAAATCGTCTGAACCCAGACTTGTTCCCACCGTTCATGACTGGTTCCTCCTGTTTCCAAACTACAGCAACCACCATAATGTCGCAAGCCCGGCTACCGCCCAGTTTTCATCTGTGTCCATCGGTGTTCATCTGTGGTTGCTAATCTCCAATGAACCACCGATGAACACAGATAAACACAGATACAATCCAAGCTGCGGTCGGCGCTGGGCAGAATCCTGCTTCATGGAGAAATGAGGCCTCTATCGGAGCCAATAGTCACGAAGTCCCCGGGCCGCGGCCCCCACCATGAACAACCAGAGCAGCGATGCATACGCTTCATTCCCCGGGCCGGGACAGAACCCATCCTCCGTGCCGGCCTCGGGGCAATGATGATATCCGCCCGAGTTGTAGAACTGGATGATCCGTAATAACTCTGTGAGCGTGATTTGCCAATCGGGGCCAGCAGGACTGTAATCGCCGTCATAGGCACAGCAACCCATACTCGCGCCGGGGCCCGGCACGTAGCCGTCTTCCGTGCTGCCCGGATCATCTGCACAATGGAACCCGCCCGAGTTGTAGAACTGAATCACGCGCAAGAGCTCGGACAATTGGATCAGGTCGTCCTGATTCTGGTCCGCCGTGTGCCACTCATCCGCACAGGGGTCCGGGCTGCCACCTTCGCCTTCGCCCTGTCCCTCACAAACCGGCCACTCCTCGCTGCCTTCTCCGTCGAAGAAGCCGATACAATCCAGTTGTCCCCGCACTTCCCCGTCAGGGTATTCGACGCTGGTGATCACTGCGTAGCAATCACAGTAGGGGAACCCGCTGTCAGCAGGGTTTATGCACTCATATAACCGCTGCGTGGGCAGTTCCACCTCCACCAAAAGCGGGCCATTCTCTCCCGGCTTCCCTTTTCTGATCTGCACTGATACAGGATTCGCCACATTGTGAGACACGTATATTTCATATGTCGACTCCGGGCACCAACCCCAGCCCGGACAGGAATACCAGACATCTTGGACAACCACATGCCCTCTGGCCTGGCTGCCGGTAGATGGCACAACAGACGACTCCGCAAGATAACATTCACAGCGTCTTCCGCCACTCATCAATTCGCAATCCTCGCCCTCGCCTTCTACTTCTCCCTCGCCTTCTCCCTCGCCTTCTCCCTCGCCTTCCCCTTCACCTTCGCTTTCTCCTTCACCCTCGCCTTCGCCCATGCATACGCTCTCAAACTCGTACGCGCCCATGTCGTAGGCGCAACCCTGGGGCCGCGAGACCCCTAGGATATCGACGGACGAACCGCCGGCTGCGCCGGCATCGATGCACGGCGAGCCCGGCTGCAGCCGCAGGTCATTGCCAGCCACATCGACAAACAGAGGGTCGGCGTCGATATTGCCCGCGCCGGGACAGCCGCCCTGCACGCAGGAGTACCTAACCGAAGGCGCTGCGTCGCCGCCGCTCAGTTCGTTCGGCGCATCGCCCCAAAGGACGCAGTCGAAGACCTCCGGCGCTGCCGCTCCGTTGTGCATCGCGCCGCCGCCGCCGGCCGCATTGCCCGCAAACGAGGAGCAATAGACGCGCGGCGCACACTGGACGTTGCACATGCCGCCGCCATTTCCGGTCATCGCGAGATTGTTCGCGAAAACGCAATTGACGATGCCTTCGAGCATCTGGTCCGATTCGAGGGTGTTGTACATGCCGCCGCCCGAATCGTATGCGGTATTCCGCGCGAACGTGCAGCCGA
>JAGMZX010000119.1:0-10417 GCA_018005585.1 Candidatus Hydrogenedentota bacterium
GAAGGCGAGGGCGAGGGCGAAGGCGAGGGCGAAGGCGAAGGCGAACCGAGTTGCGTCATTGACGATGCGCAGAGTTACTACCTGCTGATGGTCGCTTTTGGGGACACGAATGGTAACGGTACACTCAACCAATCGGAAGTGGCCGCCATCACGGGCATCAGTGATTTCGCGCTCGGGCTGGGTTGGGGGCTGGTAGATACAGACGACGACGGCGAACTGAGCCTGGCCGAGTTTGTCGCTGTGGATTGGCTGTTCAATCTGCTGCCCGGGCTGGACGACAACGAAGACAACGTGTTGACGCTGGCGGAAGTCCAGGGACTCAACGAGAGCATTACGCAGGGACAGTTTGATGCTGTCGACCAGAACGGGAATGGCGTTCTCGACTGCGTCGACCTGTACAGCGGCGGCGAAGGTGAAGGCGAAGGTGAAGGTGAAGGCGAAGGCGAAGGTGAAGGGGAAGGGGAAGGCGAAGGCGAAGGTGAAGGTGAAGGTGAAGGGGAAGGGGAAGGGGAAGGGGAAGGGGAAGGCGAAGGCGAAGGTGAAGGGGAAGGCGAAGGCGAAGGCGAAGGCGAATACGACCTTGGCGATGTCTGCCCGGATGACGCCCTTTATAGTCAACCGGTTGACGGTCCCGTGGACGGGTGGGGATTATATGTGAGCAGTCTCGGGTCCTATGCCCCCGAAGACGCGGGAAATCCCGGTTCCGGGTACATATGCTTTGAGGATTTTGAAGGCGTCGGCGCGCCGATCGAGCAGGTCACGTGGTGGGGGTTCTTCCTCACGGCCGAGGGCGATGTATGTACGCCCGAGCAGGTTGAATTCGTGCTCCGTTTCTACTTGGAGGACGGGTCATACCTGGATGGATACCTCGTTGTGCCGCAACAGACACCGGCAGGTGTGGTCTATGGAGAAGGCGAGTGGCCGTTGTACCGGTTTGTTGCGTCGCTCGAAAGCGCTGTGGAGCTCCCGGCGGGCTACGTGTCCATCCAAGCGATTGGCGATACGTCCTGCTGGTTCCACTGGGCGACATCGCCTTGGGGGAACGGCGTAGCATACCAGTTTTACAACGACGCGCCCAGCGAAATCCCTGCCGACCTGAGTGTCTGTCTCACGGCAGCCGGTGCGGAAGGCGAAGGCGAGGGCGAGGGCGAGGGCGAAGGTGAAGGCGAAGGTGAGGGTGAGGGCGAGGGCGAAGGTGAAGGTGAAGGTGAAGGCGAAGGTGAAGGTGAAGGCGAGGGCGAGGGCGAGGGCGAAGGCGAGGGCGAGGGCGAGGGCGAAGGCGAGGGCGAGGGCGAGGGCGAGGGCGAGGGCGAAGGCGAGGGCGAGGGCGAGGGCGATGCCTGCGCCGATGAATGGCACTCTGCTGACCAGAACCACGACAATATCATCGCGCTGACCGAGTTGCTGCGCGTAATCCAGTTCTACAACTCAGACGGGTTGCACTGCGCGGCGGATTCCGGCGATACCGAGGACGGGTATGTGCCGGGTCCGGGCGCGGACACGGCGTGCTGCCCGCACGACAGCGATTACGCGCCCGCGGGGCCGGACTGGCAGATCGCGCTGACCGAATTGTTGCGGGTTATTCAGTTCTACAACTCAGGCGGGTGTCATTACTGTCCGGATGATGCCACGGAAGACGGTTTCTGCCCGGGATTGCCGGCATAGTTGGAGCTTTGCGAGACAATGAGCGGCCGTTCCTTCGCGGGGACGGCCGCTTTCGATTCCGTTGGGCCGCTACGGCTGTTTCAGGTCGTCGAGCCACCGTTCGTGGAGTTGCGACAAGCGCTCGACGATCTCCGGGTGCGTGAGGGCAAGATTGACCGTCTCCGAAGCGTCCTGGCTCAGATTACCGAGGAAGAACGGTTCCATGGGCAGGGTATGTCCGTCGATGACGGATTCCGCGCCGTTGACGACGAGTTTCCACTCGCCCTCGCGCACGGCCCACTGATCGCCCAGCATCCAGTGCAGGACGGAGTGCGGCGATGGGGCATCCTGTGATGCGATGACCGGCCCGATATCCGCGCCGTCCACCGTTTCCGGCGGTATTTTCACCCCGCAGTACTGCGCCAGCGTGGGCAGCCAGTCGATACTGCACGCCACCTGTTCGCGGACCTGCCCCTCGGGTATCCGGCCAGGCCATGAAACGATGCACGGGAGACGGATACCCCCCTCCCAGAGCGTGAACTTGTGGCCGCGGTAAATCCCAGCGCTGCCACCGCCGAAGAACGACCGCTCTTCCACGGAGTGGCCATTATCGCTGAGAAACACGACAATAGTGTTCTCGCGCAGGCCCAGCGCATCCAGCTTGGCGAGCACCTGGCCGATCTTATCGTCGAGAGAACGGACAAAGGCGCCGTACATGCCGCGGGGCGTTGCAGGGTCCGGCTGCGCCGCGCTGAAACGCTCCTCGCCCTGAAGCGGGTAATGCGGCATGTTGAACGGGAGGTAAAGAAAGAACGGATTGCCGCGATTCTCTTCCAGGAACCGGCACGCCTCGCGCACGACCAAATCCGGGAAGAACGCGCCGTCCTCATGCACTTGGGCGTCATCGCGCCAGAGGTCGTGCCGGTTCGGCCCCGACCAGTAGAAGAAATGAGAGTAGTTGTCGATGCAGCCTTCCTTGTGGCCGAAGAATTCGTCGAAACCCTGCGCCAGCGGGTTCATCTCCGGCAACATGCCGAGGTGCCATTTGCCGAAGACCCCCGTGCGATAACCCGCAGTCTTGAACGCTTCCGCAATCGTGGTCTGCTCCGGCGGAAGGCCTCTCTTGCCGCCTGCGTTTGTGTCGAGTCCCGCGCGCTGCGGATACCGCCCTGTCAACAATGCCGCGCGGGAAGGCGAACATACGGGCGCGGCCACGTAGAACTGCGTGAAACGAACGCCCCGCGCCGCGAGCGCGTCGAGGTTTGGCGTGTGCAGGTCCGTCGCGCCGTAGCAGCCCGCATCCACCGCGCCCTGGTCGTCTGTCAGGATGAGCACGACGTTCGGCGGGTGCGTATCCGCCGTGCCCGCCCGCCGGGCTGTTGCGGCGAGAACCGTTCCCGCGGTCAGTGTCTTGAGGAATCTGCGTCGTGTCCAGTGCGTGGTCATGTCCAGCGGTCTCCCCGTGATTCGCGTTGCCGACCTGATTTTCGCGCGGTGGGCGAATGGATGCAAGCACGCGGTGGGGTGGCGCTTGACAGAATATCTACCGCATGGTACATTTAGACCTACCAGTTGGTAGACACGCGATGAACCGTACGATCGTCGACCTCGAAGCCGGTCTCGACATGAAGGCGCGCATCACCGCCGCCGCGATACGCCTGTTTGGCGCGCACGGATACGAGGGGGCTTCCCTCCAAGCCATCGCGGACGCGGTCGGTATCCGCAAGCAATCGCTGTTGCATCACTTCCCCTCCAAAGAAACCCTGCACCGTCACGTGGTCGAGTCGCTGGTCGTGTACTGGAAGAATGAGCTGCCGCGCCTGCTTGCCGCAACGGAAAGCGGATACGGCCGCTTCGACGCTACCATGACCGCGCTGGTACAGTTCTTCCTGGAGGACCCGGACCGCGCGCGCCTGACCGTGCGCGAGATGCTGGACCGGCCAGCAATGCTCGCCGCCATGATGCGCGAACACCTCAGCCCTTGGGCGCGTCTGATTGCCGACTATATTCGCATGGGACAGGACTCGGGCCTCATCCGGGCCGATATCCGGCCGGAATCGTATCTCATTCAGGTGATGCTGATGATCATCGCCACAGCGGGGCTGGGGCCGGTCGCCTCGGTGCTTGTGCATGGAGACCATGAAGAAAGCAGGCCGGACGTGGCGGAACTGGTGCGCATTGCGCACGACTCCTTGTTCAAGAAGCCGCGGTCCGTCCGCGCGCAATAAGAGACATGGAACGATATGGACATTTTGGAGCAAGCAAGTGAACAAGGGAATTCAACCATGAGCGTGCTGGTCTTGCTGGAACAACGGGGGGAATTGAAGCCCTGCGCATTCGAAGCGGCCACGGCGGCGGGAAAGGTGGCGCGCGCGGCGGGGCTGGAGTTGAACGCGGTCTACATCGGCCAAGCCTTGGCGGACCAGGCTGACCTGTTGAAAGGCTTTGGCTTTGGGAAGGTCTTCGCGTACGAGCGCGGCGAATTGGGGCATTACTCGAACGATGCCTACGTGCCCATCGTGCGCGACCTCGTCCGCGAACTCGGCGCGCGTGTCGTCATTGGCTCCGCCACAGCGCTGGGCCGGGAGTACTGCGCGTCCGTGGCCGCGCGTTTGGGCGCGGAATTGCTGCAGGACTGCCTGGACGTCTGGTGGGACGGCGGATTGATGGCGCGAAAGCCCGTCTATGCAGGCAAAGTGCTCTCAGACGTGCGGGTGACGGGTGCGCCCGCGATGGTCTCGCTGCGTCCGAATGTCATTCCGGTGGTGCGCGAGGGCGACGCCGCGCCCGAGGTCGTGCGCCGCGAGATGCCGTCCGTGACTCTGCGCACGGTGCTGAAACAGGCCGCCGAAGCCGCCGCGGGGACGGTCGAACTCACGGAAGCCAAGATTGTCGTGTCCGGCGGGCGCGGAATCGGCGGCCCCGAGAACTGGCCGGTGCTCCAGGCTTTGTGCGACGTGCTTGGCGCGGCCTTAGGCGCGAGCCGCGCGGCCGTGGACGCGGGCTGGATTCATCACGCGCATCAGGTTGGCCAGACGGGCAAGGTGGTCAGTCCGGACGTATACATTGCGTGCGGTATCAGCGGTGCGATTCAGCATCAGGCGGGCATGCGCACCTCCAAGATTATCGTGGCGATCAACAAGGATACGAATGCGCCCATTTTCAAGCTGTGCGATTACGGGATCGTGGGCGACTTGTTCGAGGTGGCGCCTATGCTGACGGAGGAATTGCGCAAGGTGCGCGCGGCTTGACGGGGATATCAGTCTCGAGATTTCAGGTCTGAGATTTGAGATGTGACAAGGCGGGCGGAAATGCCGCGCCTTATGGGTGACGTACTATGCTGACCTTACCTGAGAAGGTGCTGTTCGCACTGGTTCTGGCGGGAGCGGCCTCCTATTTCGCGGTGCGTATTGCGACCCTCGTGCGCCTGATCCGGCTGGGAAAGCCGGACCCGGACCACCGCTCGTTCAAGAGCGGTATCGGCGGCGCGCTGATCGATGTCTTCACGCAGCGCAAGGTGTTCCGAAAACCGGCGGTGGGCTTGCTGCACATCTGCATCGTGTGGGGCTTCTTCGTATTCGCGGTCAACACGGTCAACCACTTTACCGGAGCCTTTCTGCCGGGGTTCCGCCTATTCGGCGCAACGTCGCTCTCGCTGTACTATGCCTCGCTGGCCGACATCTTCGCGGTCCTGATTATCGCCGGTGTCGCCGGGCTGGCCGTGCGCCGCTACGCATTCCGGCCGGAGAGCCTGACGCCGCGTTCGGTGGAATCCGCCGTGGTGTTTCTCGGCATCGGCGGCGCGATGGCCGCCTACCTGCTGTCACATGCGGCCGCGGTGGCCATGGACCGGCTCGACCACGCATCGTATTACGTGATATCGGCGCGGCTCGCGCAGGTCTTTTCCGGCATGGGTGCGCTTCCGCTGACGGTGTTCGCGCATGCGGCCTGGTGGGCGGACGCGCTGCTGCACCTGATGCTGGTCGCGCTGCTGGTTATCCCGACGAAACATCTGCACCTGGTGGCGGGCCCGATTAACCTCGCGCTGCCGGCGACGCGTGCGCGCGGGCAAATGTCGAAAATGGACCTCGAAGACGAGACGGCGGAATCGTTCGGGGTATCGAAACTCACCGACTTCACGTGGAAGCAGAACCTTGACCTGTATGCTTGCATCGAGTGCGGCCGCTGCCAGGATTTCTGTCCAACGTATAACACCGGCAAGCCGCTCAAGCCCAAGCACCTGATCGTAGACCTGAAACACCACCTGCTGCGCGACGGCCCGCGTCTGCTCGCCGGGGGGCCAAACGGCGCTGTCGCGGCCTTGCCGCAACTCGCCGGCGGCGTACTCGATGTCGAGGCGGTCTGGGCCTGCACGACGTGCCTGGCGTGCGTGGCCCATTGTCCGATGGGCATCGAGCACGTGGACAAGCTGACCGGCCTGCGCCGCTATCTCACATTGACCGAGGCGGCCACACCCGAGCAGGGCAATGTCGCGTTCCGCAACATGGAAACGGCGGGCAACCCGTGGGGCTTCGCGCAGGCCGAGCGCGGGGCGTGGGCTGATGGCCTGGATGTGCCAATCATGGCGGGTAAGCGCGAGGCCGACGTGCTATATTGGGTGGGCTGCAGCGGCTCGTACGACGACCGGACCAAACGCATCTCGCGGGCGATGGTGCGTATCCTCCAAGCCGCGGGGGTCGATTTCGCAATTCTCGGGGCGGAGGAGCGCTGCACCTGTGAAAGCGCCCGCCGGCTTGGCAACGAATACCTGTATCAGACGGCCACGCAGGAGATTGCCGAGACGCTGGCGCAGTATCGGTTCAAGCGTATTCTCACGGCCTGCCCCCATTGTTTCAACACCTTCAAGAACGAATACCCGGATTTCGGCGCGCGGCACGAAGTGGTGCATCACGCGGAATTCATCGCGGAACTGCTTCGAAGCGGGCGTATTGTCCTCAAGTCGCAGCGCGCCGCCCGGCTCGTCTACCACGATTCCTGCTATCTGGGCCGCTACAGCGGCATTTACGATGCGCCGCGCACGGTGTTCGCGGCGGCCGGCTATGAGCTCGTATCCGCGCCGCGCGAACGCGAGCACGGTTTCTGTTGCGGGGCGGGCGGGGGCCGCATGTGGCTGGAGGAAACCGCGGGCGAAAAGATCAACACGGTCCGCGCGCGGGAACTGCTCGCGACCGATGCGAAAGTGATTGGCGCGGCGTGCCCGTTCTGCATGACGATGCTAAGCGACGGCGTGAAGAGCGCGGATGCGGGCCAGACATCCGTGATTGACGTGGCGGAAGTTGTCGCCACACTCCTGATAGAGGCGCCGGACTTGACAACGGCGCAGGCGAGTGGAGGACAACCAGCACCGTGATCCTGGAACACTTCGAAGAGGAACACCACCTGTTCCGCCAGAGCGCGCGCAAGTTCATCGAGCGCGAGGTAGCGCCGTATCAGTCGCAGTGGGAGAAGGACGGCATAGTCCCGCGCGAGTTGTGGCGCAAAGCGGGCGAACAGGGGCTGCTCTGTCCCGATGTGCCGGAGGAATACGGCGGGTCCGGAATCCGGGACTACCGTTACCACCAGGTGCTTGCCGAGGAACTGGTGCATACCAGCGGCGCGGGCGTGGGTTTCAGCGTGCACACGGACATGGTCGTGCCCTACATCACGCATTTCGGGAGTGAAGCGCAGAAACGGAAGTACCTGCCGAAGGCGGTCAGCGGCGAGTGCATTACCGCCGTGGCGATGACGGAACCGAACACGGGCAGCGATCTGAGCGGCATCCAGACGCGGGCCGAGCGCCGCGGGGACTGTTACGTTCTGAATGGGCAGAAGACGTTTATCACGAACGGCATCTTGAACGATCTCGTCATCGTCGCGGCGCGCACCGGTTCGGAGGAAGACCGCCAGAACATCAGCTTGTTGATTGTGGAACGCGGCATGGATGGCTACGAGCGGGGCCGCAACCTCGAAAAGGTCGGGCTGCACGCGCAGGATACGGCGGAACTCTTTTTCCGTGATGTGCGCGTGCCTGTCGAGAACCGCATTGGCGAGGAAGGGTGCGGTTTCGCGTACCTGATGCAGCGGCTGCCGCAGGAGCGGTTGTCTATCGCCGCGTCGGGCCTGTCCAGCGCGGAAAGCGCGCTGGAAATGGCGGTGAACTACTGCCGGGAACGGACGGCCTTCGGGCGTCCGATCGGCAAGTTTCAGCACAGCCGGTTCAAGCTTGCGGAAATGAAAACCGAGATCGAGATCGGGCGCGTGTTTGTCAACCACTGCGTGCAACTGCACAACCACGGTCAATTGACGCCCGAACGCGCCGCCATGGCGAAGTGGTGGATCACGGAGATGCAGTTGCGCGTGATCAACGCGGGCGTGCAATTGCACGGCGGATACGGCTACATGCTCGAATACCCGATCGCCCGCGCGTTCGTGGACTCGCGGGCCCAGACGATCTACGGCGGGACCACGGAAATCATGAAGGAGATAATCGGCCGTTCCATGGGGTTCTGACCCCACGGCGCCATTGCGGCTCTAGTCATAAAAGGAGTTTCTTTGGTCATGAGCAACGTTTTGACGGACATGCGTAATCTGCGATTCCTGCTGTACGAGGTGCTGAAGGCCGACGAAGTGACCCGATATCCCTTCTTCGCGGACCACTCGCGCGAGACCTTCGACATGGCGCTCGACGCCGCGTATCAACTGGCGCGGGAAGTGTTCTGGCCCTCGTTTCAGGAGTGCGACCGCATCGGCGTCGCGTTCGACGGCAAACAGGTGCGCGTGCCGGAGGCGGTGCATGAGATCTGGCGGCACTGCAAGGAAGGCGGCTGGTTCGCGCCGGTGGCGGCCTGCGAATTCGGCGGCCAGCAATTCCCGCACAGCCTGTACGCCGCCGCGCTGTTCCTCTTCAACTGCGCCAATACGACCGCCGCGATGTATGTGAGCGGCGCATACGGTGCGGGGCACCTCATCGACGAATTCGGCAGCCCTGAAATGAAGGCGAAGTACCTGCCGCCGCTGTACACGGGCGAATGGGGCGGCACCATGGCGCTGACCGAGCCGGACGTGGGAACCTCCGTCGGCGATATCAAGACCACTGCCGTCAAGGCGGCCGACGGCGACTATTACCTGCTCAAGGGCACGAAGCGCTTCATCTCCAGCGGTGACCAGGACATCACGGAAAACATCATTCACCCGGTGCTCGCGCGCATCAAGGATGCGCCGCCGGGCGTGAAGGGGCTGAGCCTGTTTCTCGTGCCCAAGTACCGGGTGAACGGCGACGGCAGCATCGGCGCGTTTAACGACGTCGTGACCGCGGGTGTCGAGCACAAAATGGGCCTGAAAGCGTCGGCAACGTGCACGCTGATCTTCGGCGAGCACGACGACTGCCGCGCGTGGCTTATCGGCGAGGCGAACAACGGGCTGCAGTACATGTTCCAGCTGATGAACCGGGCGCGCATCTATGTCGGCATCCAGGCGGTGGCCGGCGCGTCCGCCGCGTATCAATGCGCGCTGCAGTACGCGCGCGAGCGGCTCCAGGGCCGCGATGTGACCTGCCGCGACCCGCTGGCGCCGCAGGTGCCGATCATCGAGCACACGGATGTGCGCAACATGCTGCTGCGGCAGAAAGCCTTCATCGAGGGCGTACTGGGCATGATTCTTTATTGCGCCAAGTCGGCGGATATCCGCGAGCACATCGACGACGAGGCGGAGAAGGAACGGCTCCAGCAGTTGCTGGAGCTGCTGACGCCGTGCTGCAAGGCCTACGTCTCGGACGGCGCTTTCGAGTCGATCCGGCTGGCGATGCAGTGCCTGGGCGGCGCGGGCTATTGCGAGGAGTTTCCCATCGCGCAGATGCTGCGCGACAACAAGGTCTTCTCCATCTATGAGGGCGCCAACGGCATCCAGGCGCTCGACCTGCTCGGGCGCAAGGTGCCGATGGAGCAGGGCGCGGCCGTGCGCACGCTCATGGCGGAGATCACCCGCGCCATCGACGAAGCGTCGGCAATGCCGCCGCTCCAGCCGCTGGCCGGCAAGGTGCAGGTGGCGATGAACGAGGTAGGGGCGACGCTCATGCATCTGGCGGGCGTCGGTCTCTCCGGCGACATTCCGCTCTACGTCGCGAACGCCACGGCGTTCCTCGACATGTTCTCGCGCCTGATCATGGCGTGGCAGTTGTTGCTCCAGGCCGTCGCGGCGCAGCGCGCGCTGGACGCGGGCGCGGCGGAGGAATCGTTCTACCGGGGCAAAATCGAGACGGTCCGTTTCTACGTCAACCAGGAACTGCCGCACGCGCTTTCGACCGCCTCGCTCCTGCGCGAAAACGAGCGCACCGCGCTGGATTTCAAGCCGGAGTGGTTTTCCTGACAACACCCTGGCTCTTCGGCGTTCCGCCCGCGAACTCGACTTGCGGCCGGAACGCTGATGGCCTTTCTCGCCGGCGCGCCGGGTCCTATGCCTGTTCGTCCGCGGAAGGGCCATAGAGCGACGGCAGGGGGACATCGTGCATGCGCAGATAGACGGTCAGTTGCCCGCGGTGGTGGACCGTGTGATTAATCAGCATCGAGCGCACGACCGCCACGCGCGGCAGTTCCATGACGACCTTGCCCTCCACCTTCATGCGCCACACGGCCAGCATGTGGGCGTCGCTTTGGCCGGTCAGCGCCCGGATGGCCTCTGCAACGTTATCATCGTGGCTCTTCAGCAGTTCCGCCCGGTTTGCGGCCAGAAAGGGTGTGTAGGCTTCCCTTTTCAGTTCGAAGACGTCGGTCTGGAC
>JAGMZX010000119.1:10517-19087 GCA_018005585.1 Candidatus Hydrogenedentota bacterium
CCGCACGTGTGTTTTTGGGAAACGCGCGTGCGCGCAAAGGGGAGAGAGCGCACTATGCGTAGAGTTGCATTCATGGCATTGCTTGGCCTGCTGATATTGGCGACGGTGTCCGCCGTGGCCGAGCTGCAGCAGGTGTCGGTGGGCGGTTCCGTGCGCATCCGCGGCAACTACGTGAGCAACGAACTGACCGGTCCGCTGCCGCAACCGCGATGGCTGCCGCCTTTGCTGGGCGGCCGGCCTATCGGCGGGCCGTTCAACCCCGCGGTGGCCAGTATTTACCACTGGGACAATGACGGCCCGGACTATTCGTCGGTCGAGATGCGCACGCGCCTGCATGTCCGCGCGGACTTCACGGATGACGTGAGCACGTTCATTGAGGTGGATTCTTATGACAATTGGGGCGAGGACTTCCGCTCCAATTACATCACCGGCGTGGACGGCCGCGCCGCGACCGGCGACGATGTCGAGATTTTCCAGGCGTACATTGAAGCGCGCGACCTTTGGGATTCGCCGCTGAGTCTGCGCATCGGGCGCCAGGAACTGGCCTTTGGCAGCCAGTGGCTGGTTGGCCCTCGCGACTTCGGCTTCTTCTTCACGGGCATTTCGTTCGACGCGCTGCGCCTCACGTACGCCGCGGACACGTTCACGGTCGACGCGTGGGCCAGCAAGCTCGCGGAGCGGTTCTCCGACTTCGGCGACGCGGACGTGGATTTCTACGGCCTGTACGGCAGCTACACCGGTATCGAGGGGCATACCCTGGACGCTTACTGGATGATGCTGCGCGACGACACCGGCATCGAGGACGTGGCGGGCGGCCCCGTCACCGAATGGATTGAAGACCTCTGGGGCGTCGATGACTACGGCGCCACCACGCTGCACACCGCCGGAGTGCGCGCCGCTGGCAAGTTTGGCGCGTTCGACTACGACGCGGAAGTGGCGTATCAGTTCGGCGAAGCCGACGCCATCGGCACGACTTTCAAGCCGGGCCTCTATGGCGACGATGACGCGGACTTCGACAATCTGGGCGCGAAACTTGAGCTCGGCTACGCGTTCGACGCGGCCTGGCATCCGCGTGTCTTCACCGCGTTCCGGTATTATGGCGGCGAAGACAACCGCGACATCTCGTTCTGGGAGTGGTTGAATCCCTTCGATAAGCCCGAGGCGAGCATCAACTTCAATCGCCTGTTCTCGAACGATATTCTCAGCGGGTTCATCGATGCGAACAACGACTTCACGAACGCCTGGTACGCGCGCGTCGGCCTGATGACTGCGCCCACGGAAAAACTGCGGACGATGTTCTGGGTCTCGTATTACGAGTCCCTGGAGGACTTCGACGCGCCGCGCCACTTCACCCTTGGCAAGATGCGCATCCCCATCCTGCCGGGCGCCTCGTGGTGGACTCAGGCGAACGACGACGACCTTGGCATCGACGTGATGCTTGCGCTCACGTATCTGTACAGCCAAGACCTCTCGTTCGACATCGGCTGGACTCACCTGTTCACGGGCGACGGCTATGCCCAGGGCAACTACAACAGCTTCAACGGTCTGGTGTTCAACGGCGGCAGCGACGATGACGACGCCGACTACGTCTTCGCCGGCTGCCGGGTGGACTTCTGACCGGCAGTTCAAGCGTTAGCAGCGGGGCCCCGCGGGTTGCCGCGGGGCCTTGGTCTTACTGGCCACTGCCCGTACAATCGTGATACAACGTTGTCTTCAGCGCGGAGGAGTGAGCCATGCTGCTGCAGCCGATGGACTGGGCGATCATCGCCGTCTATTTCCTTGTTTCCCTGCTGATTGGCGTCGCGGTGACGCGCCGCGCCGGCAGCAGCGCCGCGGAATTCTTCGCGGCGGGGCGTTCCATGCCGTGGTGGCTGCTCGGTGTGTCCATGGTCGCCACCACTTTCTCGACGGACACGCCGAATCTGGTCACTAACATGGTGCGCAAGAACGGCGTGGCCGGGAACTGGGAATGGTGGGCGTTCTTGCTCACCGGCATGTTGACGGTGTTCCTGTACGCGCGGCTCTGGAAGCGGTCGGGCGTATTGACCGACGTCGAGTTCTACGAAATGCGGTACAGCGGCAAGACGGCCGCATTCCTGCGCGGATTCCGCGCGCTGTACCTGGGCGTGATTTTCAACGTCATCGTCATGGCCTCGGTATCGCTTGCCGCCATCAAGATCGGCCGGGTCATGCTCAACCTGACGCCGGTTCAGACAATACTCATCGCGTCCGTGGTCACCGCGGTCTACAGCGCGCTCGGCGGCTTGCTCGGCGTGCTCTGGACCGATTTCTTCCAGTTCCTTCTGGCCATGCTTGGTTCGCTTGCCGCGGCCTACTACGCGCTTTCGCTGCCTGAGGTGGGCGGTCTCGCGGGCCTGCTTGCCCACGAAAACGTGCAGTCGCGGCTCAGCCTGCTCCCCCGGTTCGACGACCCCTCGCTGCTGCTCGGCGTCTTTCTCATTCCGCTGTGCGTGCAATGGTGGGCGGCGTATTATCCGGGCGCGGAACCCGGCGGCGGCGGCTACATCGCGCAGCGCATGCTGGCCGCGAAAGACGAGAAGCACGCACTCGGCGCGGTGTTCTTCTTTAATGCGGCGCACTACGCGCTGAGGCCCTGGCCGTGGATCATTGTCGCCCTGTGCTCCCTGGTCGTCTTTCCGGACCTGGACGCCATGCGTGACCGGTTCCCGTACGCGGCGGATGTCATCAATCACGATATGGGTTACCCCGCCATGCTGACGTTTCTCCCGACCGGGCTGCTGGGCGTGGTCGTGGCCTCGCTGATTGCGGCGTATATGTCCACGATTGCCACCCACCTTAACTGGGGCGCCTCCTACATCGTCAACGATTTCTACAAACGCTTTGTCCGGCCCCGCAGCAGCGACCGGCATCTGGTGTTCATCGGGCGCGTCGCCACGGTCCTGCTGATGGCGGGCGCCGGTTACCTTGCGCTGCAGATGGAGAGCGCGCTGGACAGTTTCAAGATCATCCTGAATATTGGCGCGGGCACGGGGCTTCTCTTCATCCTGCGGTGGTTCTGGTGGCGCATCAATGCGGTCAGCGAAATTGTGGCTCTGATCGTCTCGTTCGTGGTTGCGCTCTATTTCCAGTTCTGGCACGCAAAGACGGGCCTGCCGCAGCCTGACGACTGGATGCGGCTATGCCTTATCGTCGTAATCACAACCGCGTGCTGGCTGCCAGCCACGTTTCTGACGAAGCCGGCGCGCCAGGACGTGCTCATTGCGTTCTATCGGAAGGTGCAGCCGGGCGGCCCCGGCTGGCGGCGTTTCATCGAGCGCGCCGAAGCGGACGGGCACTCGATGCGCGACGTGGACCGCCTCGGCCAGTTGCCGCTCGGCATTCTCTGCATGCTCCTGGGCTGTGTCTCGATCTACGCGGCGCTCTTCGCCACGGGCTATTGGATATATGGGCAGTACGCCCTGGCCGGGACGCTCACGGCCGTGTTCGTGGTGACGGCGGCCGTCCTGGTGCGGCTCTGGACGCTGCTTGTGCATCCGCTGCGTATTCAGATGACCATTCGCGTCAAGGCCCGGGATGAAGGCGGCGTACGATAAGATATGAAGCGGCGGCTGTTTGGCCGGAAACGGGAGTAATATGGACGATGGGAAGCGCGAATGGGATATTGCATGTCGGCGTTATTGGCGCGGGGCGCATCGGCAAGGTGCATGCGGGACATCTGGCCGGCCGGATTCCCCGCGCCCGCCTGTGCGTGATTGCGGATATTTCGGAAGATGCCGCGCGCGCGTGCGCCGCGCGCCTGGGCGTGCCCCGCGCCGCCGGAGACTACCGCTCCGTTCTGGACGATCCCGAGATCGACGCGGTGGTGGTCTGTTCTTCCACCGACACGCACGCGCGCATCATCGAGGAGGCGGCCCACGCCGGAAAGCAGATTTTCTGCGAGAAGCCCATCGATCACGACCTCACGAAGATCCGGCGCGCACTCGATGCGGTCGCGCGCGCGGGCGTGAAGCTGCAGATCGGGTTCAATCGCCGCTTTGACGCGAATTTCGCGCGCGCGCGCCGCGCCATTGCCGACGGCGAGATTGGCGCGCTGCATCTGCTGCACATCATCAGCCGCGACCCGGCGCCGCCGCCGATTCCGTATATCAAGGTTTCGGGCGGCATCTTCCTGGATATGACAATCCACGACTTCGACATGGCCCGTTTTCTCACCGGCGCCGAGGTCGAGGAGGTGTATACGGCCGCGGGCGTGCTCGTGGACCCGGCGATCGGCGCGGCGGGCGACCTCGACACGGCAGTGATTGTGCTGAAGTTCGCGAATGGCGTCATCGGCACGATCGATAACAGCCGCCGCGCCGTCTACGGCTACGACCAGCGCGTTGAAGTGCTCGGCAGTGCGGGCGGGCTCCGTGTCGACAACAACTACCCGAATGCGGTGCTGATCAGCGACGCGCGGTCTGTCCGCCGCGATTTGCCCCTCAATTTCTTCATGGAGCGTTACACGGAGAGCTTCTGCACGGAAATGAGCGCCTTCGTGGATGCGGTGTTGGACGATACCCCGGCCCCGGTGACGGGTCATGACGGCCTTGTCCCCGTCGTGATGGGCATCGCCGCGCGGAAGTCTCACGATGAGGGCAGACCGGTGAAGCTGAGCGAGATATCGGCATGAGACGCGCCGCGGCGTTCGCGGGGAGTATCTGCCTCTGTCTTGCCGGGCTCTCCAATTGTGGCGTCCGCGATTCAGCGCAGCAGACTACGCCGGTTGCGACGGGGAAGGGTTTGGCGTTCTCTCCTGACCAGGTGCGCGGCCTGCGCGAAGCGCTGGACGCAATGATAATGATGCTCGAAGGGGAGCGATACGCGGAGTTCCTGGAGACATACGCGGACCCGGAAGTGGCGGCCGGGGCGCGGCGGGACGGCGGGATGGAAGCCCTGACGGCGCGGATGGCGGGGCCTGAAGGGGCGGAACTGATGCGCACGTTGCGGGCCACCCGCGCCTTGGAACCGCGCTTCGGCCCCGACGCAAACACCGCGGCGTTCTGGCAAGAGGGTTTCCCGCGTTATCTCGTATTGCGCCAGATAGACGGGCGCTGGCGGGTCATGAACTGAGGCGGCCAAGGGGCGCGTTATTGCGACTCGGGCACGCCCTTGCATAGACTCCCCTCATGCAGGAATGCGTCTTCCATTCTCACACGGCCCTGAACCGGCGCGCGCGTCTGATTCAGGTCGCGCTGCTCTGGCTGATGTCGTGCTGCGGCGCGGCTCAGGCGCAGCGGTTGCTGGTTGTGACGAATGCCCTGTCGGCGACCCGCGAAGCCGCGCGCGTGTACGTGCACAGTGTTGATTTCGAGACGTGCGCAGTGCTCCCGGGGACGTGGGTGCTGCCCGGCGCTGCGCCGCTGGCGCCGTTGCTCGCGACGGCGCAAGGGCCTGCCTTGCTCAGTACCGGACCGGCGTTGAAGGCCGGCGCGTCCGACATGCGTCATGTCCGGACTTGGCACAGTGCGTTTCGGATGGCGCCGCTCGCGGAACTGACGAGCATGCGCCGGGTTTCGGAACCGGAATGGCGCGAATGGATTCCTTGCGCGTTGGAAGACCCTCGCAACGGCGACACGGTCGCGCTGGTGCTTGGCGTTCGCGCCCGTTCTGACGACGAGTGGGAGGCGCGGCTTACGACGCTTACGTACCCGCGCCGGGAGGAAGCCGGCGTCCGAGGTGGTCCCGCGACGCACCCGCTCCCGGGCTGGCCGCTGACAGCGGCGCATGCCGGTGGCGGCAAGGTGTGTGTGCTGTGCAGAGCGACGCCTGAAACAGGGATGCACGTGCTCTTGGCCGACATCTGGGGGGCCGTTTCCCGTCTGGAATCCGTCGCCTTGGGCGAAGCAATGGACCAGCCCGGCTTTGCCGCCGCAGGTATGGGAATCGACGCGGGAAAAGGTCTTGCGCTCGTTGTGGCGTCCGGTTACGCACTGGACCACCCCGGCGGCGAGCCCGTGTCGCGGGCCTGTCTCGTGCGCGCAGGCGATGGGACTCTCGCGGGGGCGTCCGTCGACCTGCGTGGCGAGGGCAATGCCGGTTCGCCCGTTGTATACCCGGGTGGAGACGGCCTCTTCTGGGTGGCGACGCGCGTGCCCGGTACGGATTTTGCCTATGTGACGCGTTTGCGGGTCGATGCCGAAGACGAACTGGTCAAGGATTCGGAATTCGCGCTTGCCGGAGCCGGGCGCGGCCTGTTGCTTGCGCCGTCGCCGGATGAAGACGCGCTGGCCGTCGGATACGGCAATCGTATCGAGGTCTGGCGCGACGGCAAACAAGGCAGCGCGGTGCACGACTATCCCGGGGGTATTCAGGCGCTGGCTTGGCTTGACGCGGGGCTGTTTGCGGGCAGTGGCGGTCTTGCGTTCCGCGTGGACCGTGCCACCGCGCAGCAGGTTAAAGCGATTCTTGTGCAGAGCGGCCACGTGACTGGGTTTTCGGTGATTCCCGGGCGGGGGCTGCCCGACGGCGATACCGACGGCGACGGCCTTTCTGCTGCCGCGGAACGGCTCGCGAATACGTCCAGCGACTTGCCGGACAGCGATGACGACGGCGTCCCCGACGGCAATGACTTGGAGCCGGTTACGCCTTCGCCGCGCCTGGACCTGCCCGCGGAAATTCTCTTTCACGGCACGGCCGTGGGCCACGAACTCCGCGCGCTGGATTTTCGCGCACAGCACGGCGAGAACGTCACGTGGCGCGTCGAGGCGGACGCCGGCGCTCGAGACTGGCTTGTGATTACGCCTCGATCAGGACACGCGCCGGGTCAGGCCTATCTCGCCGTGAATCCGCTCGTGTACCAGCGTGGCGTTGCGCTCGAGGGCCGCGTGCAGGTTCATATGACCGGCGCAAGCCGCGGCGCTCAGGCCACAGGCAGTCCGGCGGAGGTCCTGGTTCGCGTGCTGCCTGCTCCGGCAGGCGCGCGGCGCGCCTTGTATCTCGGGGACGGGGCTGCGGCGTCCGGAAATGGCGCCGAACAGCATGGCACGCCGGCCTTGCTGGGTCTCTTGGCCGGGCCGCCGTTCTTCTTCTCGCATACGGTGTCGGAAGGGCCGCTGCAGGACTCCCTAACCGAGTACGCCCTGGTGATACTGGATGCGCGCGCGGCCGCGCAGGGCGCCGTGACGCGGCAGGGACTTCTCGACTACGTCATGGACGGCGGCGCGCTGCTCTTTCTGGGGACATATATTGCGTCCGGGGAAACGCGGTCCCTCACGCACTGGCTGGCGCCGCTCGGCATACACATCGATACCGGCATCCGGGTAGACCGTAACATGGGGAACGTTGCGTCTGGCGCGCTGAGGGGCGAACCGGAACGGACGCCCGCAACGGACAACGGCGGCGATATGCCGGCGTCGCACGACGCCTTCCTCGCCCGATACTGGCGCGCCTTTGGCGTCGATTCTGGCTGCGCCCTCCAGGCTCCTGAATCCTGCGTCGTTGTTCGGGACACGGAAGACCCGGACCTTGCGCTCCTGGTCGCCTGCCGTTACGGATATGGCCGGATGGCCCTGCTCGCTTCGGCTTCCCCGGTGCGCGGCCCCGCGCTGGACCGTCCCAACAACCGCCTATTCGCCGAGGACCTTTTCCAGTGGCTGAGCCACGCGGGCACCGACATCAGCGACATGGATGGGGACGGTCTGCCGGATGCCATAGAGGACGCGAACGACAATGGCGCCTGGGATGCGGGCGAAACGAACTACCTGCAAGCCGACACGGACAGCGACGGTATCCCGGACGCACTTGAGGACCTGAACCGGAACGGCGCGCTCGACGACGGGGAAACGGATCCCCGCAACCGGGATTCGGACGGAGATGCGGTCTACGACGGCGCCGACGATACGCCATGCCCCGCTATTGGATCGCCGCAGATCCTCGCCGTGGAGGGTATCGCCGGACCCGCGGAAGGCCCGGCCGAAGGCGGCGCCACAGTTGTCCTTTCGGGCCGCAACTTTACACCCGCGGTCACGGTGTGGTTCGGCGACCGGCAGGCGCAGATGACCCGGGTACACGGCGCATCGTCCATTCTCGCCGTAACGCCGCCTTGCGCCAGTGCGCAGGGCGGCACCGTGCCCGTGCGCGTCGTGGCCTCAGAGACGCAGACGGAGGCCGTACTCGCGGACGGATTCCGATATGGCCCCAGGACGCGCGTCCGCCTTGTCTTGACGCCGGACGGCCCCGTGCGCCGTTCCGGCAATCGCTATGAAGGCAGACTGCGCGTGGCTTTGGAATCGCCCGGCACGGCAATCGTCCGGCAAGTGGTCGCGCTCCTGCGCCCCGACGCGGGGAAAGGATTTGGGTGGCTCACGGGGCAAGACTCCGGGGACGCCGGCACGGGCCGCCTGTTCTGGAACATGCGGGTCCTTGATAACGGCATGTTGATGCTGAGTAATCGCACGCCTGCCCGGGCCGTGCCCGGTGCGCGCCTCGACACCCTCGTGCCCTGGATATACGTTGCCGAGACGGAAGCCCCCGCGCGCATTCGCGTGGATGTATCCGGCTTGCTCGCGACGCATTCCAACGGCGCGCCGCTCGACGCGTCTTCCGAAGGG
>JAGMZX010000120.1 GCA_018005585.1 Candidatus Hydrogenedentota bacterium
GACGGATTGGGCTTTTTGCGCACGAACATGGGGCCAGCTTACACTCGGGACACCCAAATCAGAAATCGGCCCCTTATAAAATAAGGACTTACGACGAAATTTCAGAGAGGTGTTGAACTCAGGAAACAAGGCAGCAGATACCCGCCATTCCGAACACAGCAACCCCGGTCACGTGTAGTTTAGCTGAATGTTCCGGCGGATAGCAATGAAACGAAGCGCCCTGAAAGAGGGGCGCTATCCCGGCTCACCCATGCCACACCGGAAACGTTCGCGAGAGAGAGAAACGCCCGGACCGGGCCGGGCATAATTGGCAACGGGAAAACCGGAAGCGGCTTCAGGGTTGCGCCGCTTCCGCCGCTTGCTGTCGGACGATACCGCGCAGGTACTCAAGATACGCTTCCAGGCTGATGCACGACGCGGAATACGCCTCTGCACCCTCGCGCTCATTTATGGCCTTGGCGTCTTGCCGCAGATTCGCCTCTTGCAGGCTGGACGCGGCATAGACGGATTTCGCGCCGGTTTTCTCATCCGTGGCAATGGGTACTTTGCCGCGGGAGCCGCCCACCACCACATACCCGAGATTGGGCGTCTCCGCAAGATACAAGAGGACCTCTTCGCCGGCATGGAACCTGGCGAGACCGCTGGCGTACGTCACCACGGCGCCCACTTGCCCACCCGGGACCGTGAACGAGACCGTTGTCCCCTTGTTCAAGTAGCCCTTTGCGGTTTCCGTGACCTCCAGGGCAACATCCGTCACGATGCGTTCACCTTGGCTTGTCTTTATCCAGCGGCACTCCACGCTGCTCACGCGCCCCGCAACAATCGCATCCGAATAGGAAGCCAAGTCTTCCGTGTCGGCCGGCAGGCCGACCGACGCGTAGGCCGTCGCGCTGGCCAGCGCGAGCGCCAGCAACAGAAGGCCCGCCGCTGTTGCCGACCGTGCGCGGCGCAAGCGGCGCGCGCGGCGGAACAGCCAGTAGGCGGGCACCGCCAGCAACACGAGATACAGACGATAATACACGGCCATTTCAGCCAGACTCCACACCCAGAGGGCGAGGCGCAGCCAGCCCTCGTTCTCCGCCAGCACTCCGGCCACGGAGGGCGCCAGCGAATAGTACACGTCAACGCAAAGCGCACCCGCCGCGGACTGCAGCAGCACGTCGTCCCGGAAACGGCGCAGCGCCGCCGTCGTGGTGCCGGTATCGGCGCCGCCGGTAATCACATTGAACGGACACGTCCGATTGGGGTCGCCGAACATCGGTTGGCCGCGGTTCGGCAGGATCTGGCCGAGCGACTGGCCCGTCTCCGCGCTGACGACCGTCTGGCGAACGCTGTCCCACTTGAGCGCCGTGCCCACGTCATGGTTGGTCAGGTCAATCACGTTGCCAAACTCATTGAACGTTTCCGAGACGAACAGGGCCGCCGACGACGACGCGGAACCGCCGATGGACTGGAAATCGCCAGCCAGGTACGGCGCGGGCGCAATGCGCTCGAAGCCGCTTGCGTTAACCGGACTCATCGTAAGCGTGTAGGTGGCGTCCACTTGGCCCGCGGCGCCTTCGACCTCGATACGCTTCCACAACCCGAAAAGGTCGAAATCGCCCGCGCGCAACACCTTGCTGGCGGGTTGGTAAAGCCCCGTCATCGTGGACATGAAGGGCTGGCGCGCCGTGGCCGGGTCCTCATCATGGTCAATCCACGCCGTAATGACGGCGCCGGGCAACGGGAAAGAAGGCAGGTCCGGCCGGTTCTGGCTGCGCGCCCTGTGCTTAATCCGGAAATAGTCGTTCAAGTTGCCCCTGGGATAGAGAAACGAGATGCCGGAAATGTCATCTGGAGCCAACGAAAACGCGCCCGCGACCGGGGCCGACCCGCTTACGCGGTCACGGGTCAGGAAGTAGATGGGAAACATCGTCGGCGTAAGCCCCACAAATACCTCCTGCCCTGCCGCGTCGCGCGTCTTGAAATTCGCGGTTTCCACAAGGTCAAACAGGTCGAAGTCGATGGTCACCGTACTGTTGGGCGTATGGTCCAGACCGAAGAAATGGCCCAATTCGTGCACCAGTACGTCCTTCAGCGAGATGAAGGGCTGACTGCCGGGCGTCAACGGCCGCGTGTCAACGCCGTCGATCACGACGTCCGCATCCAGAATCGTGCCCGCGGTAACCTGCGCGGTAATGCCGTTCACCGTGACGACCGTGTCTTCCGTTACGTAGTTCAACAGCGTCAGGCCGATGATGGCCGGGTCGCTGATAACGCCAACCTGTATTTCCGAGGGGTCCAGCGGCACTTCCATTTGAATCGAGTTGATGTTGTCCGGGACACCGGCCAACAGGGGGTCCTGATACTCGCCTGCCACCTTGATCGCCGCATAGGAGGTGCCCACATCCTCCCAGACCTGGATGGATTCCTCCACCACATCGATCTCATCGGCCGTAAAACCGAGAGGCCCGGCCTCGATCAGCACTTCGACTCCTTCGTCGGGACCCACCTCGCCATCGTTGTTGAGGTCCATCGCCGACAAACGCCACGTGGCGTAACGCAGGACTTCATACGCGTCGAATTGCCCGATGGGGAAGAAGGCCCACGCGCCCGGAGACAGGACGCACAGCGCGACCATCGCGAGAACCACGCTTCTTCGCAGAACAGCGTTCACGAGTCCGATTCTCCTTATGGCATGGGCAGCCTGCCCATGATGCCTCGCGGCGCCGTCTCGCCCCGGGGATACGCCACGGAAGCGAGACCGCGCGCCACGCCTATCGCCGCCGGGCCGCAAGCCGTCGCCGCGACCATCCATGCACACCCCACAACACAGCCGCCGCCGCGAACATCACCAGCGCGTCAGCCGCGTACGGCGCCGGGCCGTCCACAACGGCCGGCCCGCAGAACAGGACCTTGGTCGGCCGCATGGCCGTATTCACATATTCAAAGCCGTCCGCGGCCACATCTTCCTGGCCCGTGGACTTATTACGCACCGAAACGTCGAGCAGGCCCGTCGTGGGCAGGCCGGACACCGGGAAGCCCACCTGGACCCGCGTCGCCGTCAGGGATTGCACCGGCATCAGTGTCCGCCCGAAACGCACCTCGACGCCGCCCTGCGCATCGAAGTTCTGGCCAGAAATCGTCACGGGGAACTGGTCGCGCGTCGCCTTGCCCGGGGACACGTCCGTAATCACCGGCCGCGTCATTGTGCCCGAAACCAGGGTGAACAGGTCGTTTCGGCTCGCCTCCTCGCCGGTCTGCGGATTCCGCACGAGCAACACGATGGGCTCGGTGGGCACACTCTCCGGTTTCACCGTGATGGTGACCGACACCTTCCCGTCCTGCACCGTGCGCACGCTAACGTCGTAACCGCTCAGCAAAACCTGCGGCGCCGTTCCAAAACCCTGGCCGTGAATGGTAAAGCCGACCGTCTGACCCGGCAGAATCTGGCTGGGCAATTCCGTAAAGCCTTCGCCATTCACCGGGGTAGTTGACTCGATGACCAGCGTCTGCGGGCCCACGGGTTGGTCCGCGGCCGAGTAAACGCCGCTGCGCACCTTCTTGGTGCACGTGGACCGCACGAAATTGATTCCGCTGGCATCCACATCGGCGCGCGCCACCGCGCCGTCCATCCGGTACTGAACAAGCGGGTCATTCAGCAGAGTCACGAAGCCCAGGCCGTGTTCAGCCCAGGGAAAGTCCTGGAACTTCACGAACTCATGCCGTTGTTCCGCCGGCAATGGCGGGGCGCCGGCGGGCAGCCATGCCGAAGTCCACGCATCCGGGTCGGGCGCGCTGGGCGTGCTCGGCCCCCACGAGACCAGTCCGATCTGGAACGAGTCGGTTTCGGAAAGGTTGCGCGAGGGGCGCAGCACGAGGAAGAAATCCGGCCCCGTGTCCGGATGATTCGTTGAACCATCGCCGAAGGTGTCTTGGACCCACTGGCGGTGCCGCGGTTGCTGCGCCTTGGCAACTGGGAATTCGTCGGTGCCCGGCGTCGAGAAAATGAACCGCGCCTGCGTCGGTTCGCCCGCCTGGCCGATAAAATCGGGTTCCGCGTCCAGCATCAGCGGAATGTCGATACCGGGATCCCATCGGCCATTGCGGTTGGCCGGGTTCATGTCGTTGTCGCGGTACAACGCTATGCCGCTGATTTCCTGGTCGAGGTCCAGCGGAAGCAAGTCGTCTTCCGCGTTGAAGCCGCTTGTTCCGCCGGTCAACAGATCTATCTCCGGATAGAGCTCGATAAACAACTGTTCCAGGAATGTCGGATTGCGGACGATGCGCCAGCGGCCGTTGCGCGGCTGGCCGCTCAACAAAGTCAGGGTTTGCGCGTTGTTGCCCGTGATTTCATACGCTTCGTAGCCCTCGTCAATGAGACAGAGTCCGGCGAAGGCATTCGGCGTCCAGGCCGCGCCCGCGACGGTAAACGCCCCTTCGGCGCCCGTACCGCCAGCGCCGGTGGCCACGGTATTCGAGGGCTGATTGGTGGCGACATCGATGCCCAGCGCGGCCTTGGCCGGGCCACCGGGAATCAGGGTGTCGAATTGCGTCGCGTACGTCACCACCTTGACCGGCACATTCACCTCGACCGTGTCGTGACCGTAGAAATCCTGAACCGGGTCTTCGTCGGGATTGACCTTCAGGAACGCATCGGGCGTCGTCTTCACTTCCGGGAAGAATTGGATACCGGCGCGTTGCGCCGTGCCCGTGCGGTCGGGCAGCGTCGCCGGAATCACCGCGCGCAGTTTCTGGAAACGCCGCGCCTTGTCCGAGAAACGCACCGAAATGAAGAGATCGTCGCCCGGGTTATCGCCGTCCGGGACGAGCGCCTTCCCGCCGTCTTCCGCGAGCTGGTCGAGACCGGCAAACGCGATTCGCTTCTCCCGCGAAGCGTCCCCAGCGGCCTTCTCCAGGCCCCCCTCGTCCACTTCGATATCCTCGCCGCCCTGATCGGTATAGGGCAATTCCCACAATTGTTGCGGCACCAGTTTGAGCACCCATGCGCGGTCGCGCGTGTCCACCACGCCATCGCCGTTCATGTCGTCCGGCACGTAGTCGCCATCGACATCGACAAGTTCCGGGCTGGAGGGCCAGACCAAGTCGCGCAGCGGCACAGGCGTGTCCAAACCCAGGAAGAAAGTCGGGATAATGTCGCGCATGGGCGCGCCCACGAATACGCCATTCGAGTCGCTGTCCTCCCAAAGCAGCAGACCGGCGTCCAGGTCTGTTCCGTGCGGGTCCAGGGACTCCAGATCGTCCGGTTTGAAGTCCGGCCCCCAGAATGCGACCGTGAGCTGATTCAACTTGATGGAGTCCACGTTGACGCTGGGGTCATCCACGCCGGCCAGATTAATCCCCAACAGGGCCACATGGTCGCTCTGGATATCCGTCCTCTGATAAAGAGAGCGCGTCTGCCGGTCTTCCGGCGCCCAGTCGGTGATCCGGGGGTACTGGCCCGGCGCGGTGACCGCCGACCACGTGTCGTATTCCGGCAGCGTCGGCTGTTCCGGCGGATTGGGGTAGAGGTTCGAGCGCGGCCCGGCAGCCGTCAAATCGGCGTCGGAGAAGAAAGGCGCAATCTCAAACGGGAACATGCCGACCGAAGCGTTGTCGCTCAGCAGGAACGGGAATCCCGCATAACTGACCGAGAGATTCACGTACCAGCGGCTGATATCCACCGAGTACTCGTAATAGAACTTGTCCCGTTCGAGACCGAAGGGGTCAAGCCAGCGGTCAAAACTGGACAGCGCACCCCCGGAAAGCGGGAAGCTATATCCAAACATGCTTGGAATACCCCCGCCAGAATCGAAATACCAACTTCCGTACAAGAAATCCGTCACGTAGCGGTACGTAGAGTGCGATTCATAAAGCAACGCGAGGTCGTGCACTTCCACACTGCTGCGCAGCGGCTTGGCGGTGGTCGCATTCATGGTGCGCTGGTTCCACCACGGCTCGTCCACGTACCAGCGCGGGTCATCCTGCCATGCTGCGGTCAACGACAGCGGACCATCCTTCCAGCCGACACCGGGCACCATACTGTTGACGTAAATACCACCATCCTGAGTGCCGGTGAGCGGATTGTAGCGGCGCGGTTCAATAAAGGCGCGGAAGTCAACGCCCGCGGGCAGCCCCACCCCGTCCCCTACCGTTGTGGACGCATCGCGCCGGCCGCTGTCGGCCCGGATCGTCACGAAATAGTCCGGCGTGAACTGGCTGTATTCCGCGCCGTCGGGCACGGCTTCGACGTAGCCCGCGGTGTTTTCCGCATCGGATATTTCATCGGACGTGCGGCGATGGCCCTCGAGAAAACGCAGTTTGACCTTCCACCAGGGGTCGCCCCCGCCCGGCGGAAACGGAACGTATTCCCAGTCGCCGTTGGGATAGTCGGCGGAGAACTGGCTCATGCCCATCAAGGGGAAATCCCCGTTGAAGGTCAGGCCGCTCTCCTGAGGCGTCGGCGGGTCAAACACGCCGTTGTTGTTGGTGTCATGCCATACCCAAACGCCATTGTACGTGCAGTCGTCGCCTATCCCCGATTCGACATCCAATACATCTACCGCGTCGGTGATCCGGTCGAACCCATCGCGAGGGTCGAGTCCGCCGCTGCCCGCAACCGCCGGGTCCGCGCCCATGTCGGTAACCACGACGTTTACTTCTTCCAGCTGCGCCGCCGCCTTGTCCAGGCCGTCCTCGCGCAGTATGGACGTTGGGCTGGGAAACTGGGAAACGTCATCGTAGAAATCGAAATGCAGCGATTTCGTCGAGTGCAGGTTAATGCCCAGCACGGGCCCCCAGGTCTCAAACGGCGTAAGCTTGCGTATATCCAGGAGCATGGCGCCGACGGTCTCGAAGGTTTGCGCCAAGGTGTTCCACTTGGGCCGCACCCATTCGGCCGTAGGCGTGTACCCGAACCGGGGCCGGTTCCACGCATCGTAGAAAATCGGCCGCCAGGCTCTGCCCGGCGTGCCGGTGACGTCCATAACGGTAAAACTCGAACTATAGCCGCTTTCGGATTCGAGCGGGAAGTCCGGCAGCGAGTCGATGGGCTCGCCCTCGTCGTCCGTGGGCACTTGGCCGGTCACCACGTCCACCACGACGCAATTGGTCACGTCGCAGCTCAGCGTCACGCCGCTCTGCCATACCGCGGACGTACGCACCGCCAAGATATAGGAATACCCCGGTATGCCCGCATCCTCAAGGCTCGGTCCCGCCTCCACCGGGGTATCGGAATTCAGAGGAAGGTTCTGCGCGTCCAGGAAATTGACGGTGTAATACAGCGGAGCGAAAAGGCCGCCGATGGGGACGGGCGTGCCCGTCACTTCGACGTTCACGCGGCCCAGACGGTCGTTGCCCAGCGAATCCCAGGAGATGATCAACCGGTCGTACGATGTATCCAGCACGAGGTTGTCTTCGCTGTCCGAACCCGCGTCATTCTCTTTGAAAAGGCCAAACTCGAGGATGTCTGCGCTCGCGGGCGGCGCAATGTTGCGGTAACCCAGGTCGTCGAGGCCCCGGCTGTCGCCGCGGATCGTGTAGTCCATGGTCTTCATATACCGCAGCGCCGGGCCCTGCTCTTCGTCCAGGTCATAGCCCAGCGTGAACTGCCACAGCGGCACCCAGTCGCACAGCGGCACCAGCGCTTCCTGGTCGCGCGTCAGTTCGCTGAATTCCAGCGTGGCCGTAGGCGGCTGCTCGGCCTCGCCCGGCTCCGTCACCACGACATAACCGGGCTTCAGAAATGGGGGCCGCACGCTGCCATCGTCAAACGTGCGCGGCGGACACCATTGCCCGTTCACCCGGATGCGCATGCCCACATCGTATGTGCCGGGCTCTTCATAGTTGGCTTGAAGGTTCTGGTTCGGAAGCAGAGAAGTGCCCGTGGCCTGTCCTTCCACGTAGGCCGGGAACCATTCCACCACTTCCACCGTTCCCACCTGCGACGGCACGTCGCTGATGTTGCTGAACACGACCGTCAGCGGCGCTTCGCCAATGGCCGGGTCAGGGTCGGACGCGAAATCAAGATAAATGACGTCGCAGACCGACTGACTGATGAGCGCGCTGCGCGCCAGGACGTTCACGAGCGCAACGGAAGAACTGGCCACTTGGAAAGGCTCGGCTTTCGGTGCGGCCCGGTTGGCAAGAAGCGATGCGGCCAGCTCGTGAAGCTGTCCGGCCATGCCGAACTGGAGCACTACCGCAACGCTCAGGCCCAGGATCGCGCAACGTTTCAAGCTCACCGTGTCATACCTCCACTCTCGCGTTCAGGCAATCCCGCGACGCGGCCTATCACCTGCGCACCGGCACACCATCCCGCCGCCGCGACGGCCGTACCTTGTCACAAAACAGTACAACCCCCGCCGGTGAATAACAAGCGACGGGTCTCGACCTTGTCTACACTGCTGCATTGCAGAGGTCTAGAGGCTCTATCTCCCTCGTGGGTCCTGCCACGTCAGGTCCCTCTTTTGTCAATTTGCTTTATATCATAGCGCCCTCAAAGTGTCAATAAAAGAAGTCCACGCAATTCCCCAGAGCGCTTGAAGTTACCGCGCCACCTCCCTTCCAGAACCTGTAGGTATTCGCGTTATTTGTCAATAATTTATTCCGGCTCGACGCCGTCCCGCGGGTCGACTCAAGATATTACCAGACCACGTCGCATTCGTTAACGGTCTGCTTCCCGTACCCCTCGTAACGCCTCGCGCACCCCGTCCAGGAGGGCCTGCTCGACCAGGTAGGTCCCGTCGCGGCCCGCCAGCAGGGCGTAGCGGCGCTGCGGCTGCCCGCCTGCGGGCGCGCCCACGAAGAGCGGGCCCAACACCTGAGTGCGCCCGGGCTCTTCCGGCACAATTACCTCGACGCTCGCGGAGAACGCGGGGCGGTCCAGGCCGTAGACCGCGAGGTCTTCCGGCGCGGGCAGCGCGGCATCCGCTTTCAAAGGCGAGAGGATTTCAAGCAGGCGCCTGGCGTCATCCTGATTCTGCAGGACGCAATTCGGGGGAACGGCCACCTGCCAGACGCCGGCGCGATTCTCGAGCACGACCTGCCGGTCATCCAGCGTAATGGTAATCTTCACGGCGTTGTCCCGGACAAATCGCATCAACTCGAAGGACTGCAAATCGCGGCTCGAACGGCGCACCGCGGCCAGCGCGTTGCCGGGCAGCATGACAACGGCGCCTGTATCCTGTGTGGCGAAGTAGGCATCTTGGCCTTCCGGCCCGGGGCCGAACCGCATCTGCACGGAGCCGGTCTCGCCTTCAAAACCAAGCCAGAGCGTAATTTCCGGGTCGCTGAGGGCGTAATCCTCGGGCGCGCCGGCCGGGAAATCGAGCGCCGTCATGCGCACGAGTTCGCCGATCAGCGTCGAGACAGCCGCCTGGTCCGTCTGCTCGGCCGGCGGCGAGACAAGCCGCCACCCCGCCGCGGGGTCTTTGCGCAGGATGAACTCGTCGTCTCGCGAGACGTACCGCAACGCGTTCAGCCCGCGAACCGGGCGCGTAATCAGCCGCGCATCACGGAAATGGGTCCGGGTCAGCGGCAGGAAATTCGCGAAGTAGGGGTCGAGCCGGCACACAGCCGCCTGGTCCGCCCGTTTCACGAACAGAACGCCGCCGCCCGCAAGGTCCGCCGCGCCGAGCAGGAGCGATTCGGTCACCGCGCCGGTCTCGTCCGCGACCGTCAGGCGCGCCCAGCCCGGTTTCAGACCGTAGTCGCTCAAGTCCTCCGGCTGGTCGACAAAATTCTCGCCCACAAGTTGCGGCAGTTCCTGCAGCAGCGCGCCGACACGCTCCTGGTCGGCGGCCGCGGCAACGGGTTCCACCACTCGCCAGACGCCTTCGGCACTGTCGCGGACAACGACGACCCTGCCCAATTCGGCGCCCACTTCGACCGGCGCGCCGGGCGGCGGCTCGCCGCGACCGTCCCAGATGCGGACGAATTCGATGCGCCGCACGGCCTCCAGCGCGAGAGAGAACATGCGCCGGTCGCGCAATTCCTCGAGCGGCCGGTTCAGCCGAAGAAACGCGCGGTCCGCGACAAGCACCACGGGGCCGTCGTTCACGCGCGTGTACCGGTTCACCTGAATAGGTTCGGTCTTGCCGAAAGCGAGTTGCAGGCGGGCGCCGTCCTTTGCGTCCGCGGTCACGACAAGCGCGGGCGCGTCGAGGCCGAAGCGCGCGAGATCCGCGGGCGCTTCCTCGATTGTGCGCGCATTCATCAGTGTGGCAATCGTCTCCGCGAGGTCGTTCCATCGCCCCGCATGCGCGGGAATGCCGTCCGCGGGCTCGACGATCCGCCACGCACCCGTTTCGTCCCGCTCCGCCGTTACGCTGGCGGCGCCGGCCTGCCGCACCGAGACGCGGCGGACATCCTCGGCGGGAAACGCGGCAAGCCGTTTCTCCTCGATGGTCCGGCGTGCAGTCTCCTGTTCGCGGCGCGTCAGGTACCAGTAGCCCGCGCACAATAGCGCCAGCAGTACGGCGAGCACGAAGGTCGAACGGATTCTCATCGGTTTCTCCTGCGCGCCAAATAGATGAGACCGCCGGGCAGCAGCAGCAGTTGCAGCGTGAGCAACACGGCGACCCAGGTCACCGTACGTTCCTGTATCGGGTCGAGGACCAGCGCAGCATCCGTGCTGCCCGAAGGCCGGATCGCAATCAGGTCCTCGCTCTGGGTCAGCCACGCGACGGCATTCAACAGGAAATTCAGATTGCCGCCCGCGAGGGCGATCTGGCCGTTCGACGCGAACCCTTCGTTCGCGACCACGACCAAACGGGCCTCGCGTGTGCGGCCCGTATCGCCCAGCGGCGTTTCCGTAGCCTTGCTTACCGCGACCGCTACGGGCAATGGTCCCTTCCGCTCGTTGGCGTCGCGCCGCGCTTCGCCCGTCTTCGAGAACCCGGCAATGTCTTCCTCCGCCCAATAGCCGGGCGGCGTGCGCACGATCTCCGTCACGGTCACGCCACGCGGCACGGAGCGGGCCTCGCACACGGTGCCGGCGCCATACAACAGCATGACTTGATCGAAGCTGCGCGTGAGCGGGTGCTGCGCGCTGTAACAGCCGTGGTAAGCGCCCGGCGCCTCATTCTCGAGTTCCGCAAACGGCCCCTGGTCCGCGCTGAACTGCGCGCGCACCTGATTCTGCTGCTCCTGCGTCACCTGACGTTCCTCGGGCACGGCCAGGACCAAGTCCGCGCCGAGGGCAACCCCGTGGCGCTCTTCGAGCCACGCGCGCACGCGCTCCCCGCCCGAGGAAAGCCGAGCGAGCACCCACGGCTCCACCAGCAGCAACAAGCGCCCGCCGCCGCCGATATAGGCGTCAATAGCCTCCAATTCCTCCGCGTACAACTCCGAAGTGAGGCCATTAATGACCAACAGGTCACAGTCTTCCGGCACCTGCGGGTCCGACATCTTGATACCGGCGGCCTCCGGACGATACGACTCGCTCTTCAGAAACTGATACAGCAGGGATGCGCCCTCGGCGGGGTCCTCGTCCGTGATTCCGCGCTCGCCGTGGCCCGTAAGAAAGCATACTTTTGGCTCCGCGTCGCGCAACACATTAATCAAGGCGTTCGTGAAATCCCGTTCCTCGAGGCGCGGGCTGCCGCCCGTGAACCAGATCACTTTTTGACGTACGCCGGACTTCACGACGACCGTGCCCTGCGGCGAGAGGTGCGTGATGCCCATTTCCGCCAGCGACGCCTGGTCGATGTGCGGGTCGATCAAGCGTACCGTGACCAGACCGGTATGCTTCTGACACAGTTCAAGAAACCGCAACGTCTTGTCTTTCGAGACCTGCGCGATCTTGTCGTCCGTCTCGGGGAAAAAACAGAACACCTCCACCTCTCGCGTCATATTCTCGAGCACCTGAACCGTTTGGTCCGCAAGTTGGCGCCGGCCTTCCTGCGTCACATCCCACGCCGCGCCGGGATAGCGCGCAAACAGATACGCCAGCACGCAGACACCGAGAAACAACAGCGACGCGATGACCGCGTTCACGGTGCCGACAGCGCGGCCCTGCAAGGCTGCGCGGCCCCCGAGGTGGAGAAAGGCGGCGACCAGCCATCCGAGCGCCAGCAACAGGGCAAGACCCAGCGACGCGTAAAGCCAGACAAGCGTCCGCTCCCAGATCAGGACGTTTACGGCGAGCAATAGCAGCAGCAGTGTGCCCGCGCCCAATACCGTCTTGGCCAGCCGCATCGCTCAGCCCCTCCAGTTCCGGCTTTCCAGCGCGCGAAACGTGAGAAACAGGAAGAAGGCGCTGAACAGGACGTAATAGGCGATATCCTGGGGCTGCACGACGCCCAGGGTCAGTTCCTCGAGGTGCTTGTCCGCCGCCAATTGCCGCGCGAGCGCGCGCAGCACGGTATAGCTTCCGATAAGCAGCGGCTGCAGCGGCCCAGCCCCCGCCGCGGCGATGTCGCGCGGCTCGGGCAGGTCCTCCGCTATGTTGCCCGCGAAAAACAGCACCATGGTCAGCCCGAAACTGAAAGCCGCGGCGGTGATCTGCGTTTGCGCAAGGCAGGAAATGAAGAAACCGAGGCTGAGAAATGCCGCGCCCATGAGAAACACGCCGGCCAATCCGCAAGCGAGTACGACAGGCTCGATCGCGACATAACGCTCCACGATGACCAGGTGAATGCCCACGACCGTCATCATGACGCCCAGCATGGCCAGCGCCGCGAGGTACTTGCCAAAGACAATCTCGCTATCGCGCAAGGGCAGCGTGAACAGCTGCTCCGCCGTGCCGCGATGCCGTTCCTCCGCCATGAGCCGCATCGTGATCAAGGGTGTCAGAAACACGATCATCATCCCGGCGAACACGAGATACGGATGGAGGAAGAACTCTTCGAAATCCGGCACGCTCGTGAAGCCGTAGTCGGTCGGCGCCTGCGACATCCGGGCATAGTCCAGAAACATGGCGCGAAATCCCAACCCCACGACGACGGCGAAGATACCGGTCACGACATAACCCGCGGGCGTGAGGAAATACGCGGCGAACTCGCGCTTGCAGACGGCCCAGGTGTTTCTCATGCCGCCTGGTCCCCGCCGATGGCCCGAAGGAACAACTCTTCGAGCGAAGGGCCGCCCGCGTCCACGCGGTGCTCCGCGGCAATACGCCCGCAATGCATGATGATGACCCGGTCGCAAGTCATGGCGGCTTCCGGCAGGATATGCGTGCTGAGCAATACGGTGTGCTCAGGCGCCAGCGCCCGGACCAGGTGGCGCACCTCGATGATCTGCCGCGGGTCCAGGCCCACGGTCGGTTCATCCAGAATCAGCACAGGCGGATTACCCACCAGCGCCTGCGCCAGACCCACCCGCTGACGATACCCTTTCGAAAGATTGCGGACCAGCCGTCCCGCCATGTCGTTCACGCCGCAGTGCGCCATTACCCGGTCCACTTCCTCTCGCCGCGCCGCGCGCCGGACCCCCTTCACTTCGGCCACGTAGCGCAGAAACGCCGACACCGTCATCTCTTCGTAGACCGGCACCCGCTCAGGCAGATAGCCGACCCGGCGCTTCACTTCCAGCGGATGCGCGTGCACCTCGTACCCGGCGATGGTCGCGCGGCCCCGCGTTGCGGGCGCGAACCCCGTCAGAATGCGTATCGTCGTCGTCTTGCCAGCCCCATTCGGCCCCAGAAAGCCTACAATCTCGCCTGGCGCAATCTTGAATGAGATATCGTCGATAGCCGCCACGGGGCCGTAGCACTTGGTCAACCCTTCGACTTCAATCACCGATGCATGTCTCCCTTCCCGCATCGTTCGGGAAAACGCCTGCGGCGCGGCTGCCGATGACGGCGCGCCGCCCTAATTGCGTAGTCTATCAGCCGGGAACGGAACCGCGCCAGTTCCGGGAAACGGCGCTGGCAGGGGTTCCGCGAGGGCGGAATAATCCCTTCAGGCTCCGGTGTCTTCACGAAAACGGCAACCGGCAAGAATTGCCGCAAGAATATACATTGACAGAATCAGCATTCCCGGTTACGATTAAGTAAAGGCACGTGAGGACCGCGCAAGAAACCTCTAGATGCCGGTGCAGGGTACTCAGTGGACGCTGACGGCGCAGCATGGTTCCCCGAGCGCCCCTTTTGCCCTACTTAACAGGAAATGCCAGACCACGGGGGAATTGGCTGGTGCGCGAACTGACCGGGACGCGCTTGGGCGTCTCGTGGCAGCAGTAGGGATTTATTCGTACAGAGGCGTCTTAATTCACGGGAGGCAGACCACATGTGCGGGCGCGGCAATATTTCTGGAGCATTCGGGGAGATAGCACGCGGTAATCACAGCCGCGTGTTCGTTTTTTTGGCCATCGCTGTCTTGGCGCTCACCGTCGGGGCGCAGGCCCAGTACTCCTATCTGGACCCGATGCTGACACCGAGCCAAGGCGACCTATACCTGGACGAGCCCGCGCTGGTGACCTTCAACACCGCGTTGCGCGAACTCACCATCGGCCTCACCAAGGTCGCGGACGGCGTTTATCAAGATGGCGTCGTTACCTTCCGCTTTGACAGCGTCTACATCGCGGAAGAAGTTCCAATTGCCGTTACGGGGCCCCACCCGGTCTCCATCTTGTCCCAGAATGACATGCGCATTGACGCCACATTCGACGTTTCCGGCATCGAAGGCAGTTACGGATACGGAGTCGGGCGCGCTGGCGCCGGCGTCGGCGGCGACCCGGGATATGGCGGCGGCGGCGGCGACGGCGGCGACGGCGGCCCCGGCGGCAATGGCGGCGCGGGCGGCGACGGCGGCGACGGCGGGTATGGCGAGGCGGGCCAAAACACGGGGAAACAAGGCTCAGTGGGCGTCGACGGCTCGGGGGGCCAAGTCGGCGCCGATGGCAAGACAGGCCAGCCCGGCAAGAACGGCTTGAACGGCGGCTTCGGCTTCAACAACCTGACCGGCGCGGGCTTCCGCGGCGACGGCGGCGCCGCCGGCTCGGCAGGTCTGGGCGACAAGTCCGCCGGTGCGCTTGGCGCAGGTTCCACCTCCGTCGGAACGGGAGGTGCCGGGACTACGAGCCCGGCCCCTGCGGCCGACGGCGGCGACGGCGGCATCGGTGCGAACGGGGCCAATGCACTGGACGGGGCCGGCCCCGGCCAGGACGCCGGAAACCCAGGCGGCACGGGTGGGTCAGGCGGCACGGGCAACGCCGCGCAGTTCACCGCGCCGGCAGACACGTTGAGCCTGTTCGCGGGACCAGGCGGCGGCGGCGGCGGCGGCGGCGGCGGCGGCGGCGGGGCAGGCGCTGGTGCGGGTGGCGGCGGCGGCGGCGGCGGCGCAGGCGGCGGCGGCGGCGGGGGAGTAAAATATGGCCTTCCACTTAACGCGAAGCTTGCCGGGGCGGGCGGCGGGGCCGGCGGCGCCGGGACGCAGGGAAGCGGCGGTGGCGGCGGCGGCGGTAATAACATCGGGACCCAAGGTTCGCTCGGGTCACAGGGACCCGTTTCGCAGGTTGGCACATCGAATCCTGGGGCGTTTGAAATGCCCATGCCGGGCGGCAACGGCCAGGCGAACGCGGGCACGGGTGGCCAGGGCGGCGCCGGCGGCATCGGCGGCCCCGGCGGCGGCGGCGGTATTGGCGGTGCGGGCGCGCAGGGTGGCGGCGCCATCATTCTCGGTGCGCGCGGTCTGCTGCAGTTCACCGGAATGGTCAATATTTCCGCGGGCGTGCCAGACACCCCCGGACTGGGCGTAGGCGGCAGCGGCGGCGGCGCGGGGACATTGGGGGTCGACGGCGTGTTCGGCGGCCTGGGCGGCACGGGCTACCTCTTGAGCGGCGACGGGGGCGACGGCGGCAAAGGCGGCCGGGGCGGACAGGGAAGCGGCGGCGGTTTGGGCGGTACGGGCGGCGGCGGCGGCAGCGGCGGCAAAGGCACGCCGGGCATGGTCAAGCTGCAGGGCTCGGTTATCCTCGCCAATACCGGCGAAGTCGTGGCCAACAACGTGGCCACAACGCAGCCGCAGCACAATGGCCGGGTCACTATTATCAGCAATCTTCGCAATCCCGCGAGCCAGCATCCCAGCGTGAACAAGGCGGACGATGCGAACGCGACGCCTGTCTTCGGCAACGTGCGCAACGACGTCATCCTGACCAGCACCAACGGCTACGACACGCTGGACACGCATCCTTATATTGGCCAATTAACCACGGGCGCGGCCACGGCAGGCATTCTGAACGCCACGTTCTGGAATCAGGCGCAAGTGAGTCCGCCGGGCCAGTTCCGCATCGAGATGGTGCGTCTGTCCGGCATCATGTCGCCTTTCGCCGGATACGACCAGATTTTCATCAAGAACAACCATACGGAGGCTTTGCCGGAAGTCATTCTCGAAGTCGGTTTGAACGGCCCGCGCGCCGTCAACGCCGGCACGCTCCAGCCGGGTCAGATTTTCACAACCACCGTTGTCTCGACCGGCTCGGACTCCGTCGTGAATATCCACTCGCCCATCACTTACGACCCGGTGCCGGGCATTGCGGCGTACTACGCCCAGACCATCAGTTTTCAGGTGCGTAACGCCGACGGCGCGGGCCCCCTTACGTATCAATGGCAGGTGAACGACGGCAGCGGGTTCGTCAACGTACCCGGCGCGGTCAACGACATGCTGACCTTGCTCGCCGACGATGAAATGGATGGAAACCTCTATCGCTGTCTGATCACCGACAACACGCACACGGTCCCCACTAACGAAGCGGAATTCGACCTCCTGCTGACTGCCTTCGGCCCGGTGCCCCCTGGGCCGATCCGCATGTACGAAGGCGAAGACCTTGCGCTGGAAGTGGCGGCCATCGGCGGCGACGGCGTCTACGTCTATGCCTGGCAGCGAAACGGCGAACCGCTTGAAGATGGCGGCAGCATTTCCGGGGCCCATACGGAAATCCTGACCATCACGGGCGCATACTTGACGGATGCGGGCGATTATTCCTGCATAATCTCCGACGGCGGCGGTCAGTCCGAAACGACCAATACCGTCTCGGTCGCCGTGTTTGAACAGCCTGTTGCCGTGCTCGACCCGGCCATCTACCGGGTCCCGTCCAACGGCAACGTGAGTATCCCCGCCCTCATCTCGGGCGGTATCCCGCCGTCTACCCTTTCCTGGGAGCGCGATACGGGCAGCGGGTTCGTCCCGTTGACCGATGCCGGTAATATATCGGGTTCCGCAACGGACACGTTGACCGTTGACCCGGTCACGGAGGCCGACGACCGCCACGATTTCCGCATTGTCGTGCAAGACAGCGGGTCGGATGTTGGCGGGCCTACCACGGCGACGTCCAACGCGGCGCGGCTCTTTGTCGGCGACCCGCTGGTCATTGAGGAGAGTCCCGCCGGCGCGGACGTGTACGTAGATTCGCCTGCGTTCCTGCTGGTTACGCGCTATTCGGGCGGTTTCACCCCGTTGACCTTCGAATGGGTCCGGCGGCCCGCCGGTTCGATGACTGAGACGGTTCTCGCGTCGTTCACACCGGCCGAGAATATCCAGGAACTGACGGTGGACCCCGCAGCCGTGGGGGTGGGCGACTTCGAGTACTTCAGCCGGGTCACCGACTACTTCGACACGGTGGTCTCCGATATCGCCATGGTGCGGATCGCGGCGCATCTGGCGATTGAAGAGAGTCCGGCGAATTTCGATGGCTACATCGATTCGCCGGAATTCCCGCTGGTCACCCGTTTCTCCGGTGGCCTCAGCCCGATTACCTTCGAGTGGATCCGGCGGCCCGCCGGCTCGATGACCGAGACGATTCTCGCATCGTTCACGACGGAGGAGAACGCGCAGCAACTGACTGTGGACCCGGCGGCCTTGGGCGCCGGCGCCTTCGAGTACTACAGCCGTGTCTCGGACGCGACCAACACGGTAGTCTCGGAAATCGGCGCCGTGCGCATCGGAACGCACATCTCAATTACCATGGACACGGAAGGACTGGAACCCGACGGCATGGGCAACTACACCCTGGTCTGGGTTGCCACCTACGAGCAGCAACTGCTCACCATCGTCGAGGGCGGCCTCGGCGCACTCGACATGCAATGGTATTTCGACGATGACGCGAAGGCGTTTCAACCGCTGGCCGACGACGACAGCCTGAGCGGCACAGGGACGTCCGCGTTGGCGTTCACGCCGCTCGACTACGTACACGAGGGCGTGTATCGGCTTGCCGTCTCCGACGACCTCGAGACCCATTACTCGCCGGAGGTCTACCTGACGGTCGAGTCGCCCATCCCGGCCGCGGGCCTGATTGGCCTGAGCATCCTTGCAGGCGTGGCCGCTGTCTCGGGCGCTTTTGTGCTGCGCAAGAGGCGGTAATCAATACGGCGGAGTACGGGGCCGCAAGCGACAGAAGAAACCGCTTGCGGCCCTTTTTTTGGGCGTGGCCAGATGCAAAATGGGAAGAAATTGCCGACCGCCATTGCGTTCCTGGAGTCCAAGTGCTAGACTACATCCGCTGCAATCTTGTGTGTTCACGCTATATGTTGTAGATTGAACATGTAGTGCGTGTGTTATTGCCAAGATATAGTGTTTCTTATTGAACAGCCCTCGGGGATGACGTGGCCGGAAAAGAAGACAGCGACAGGATTTCCAGCAACGGACAGGCCGGAGAAATGCCGCAGCCGGATTTGCATTCCGAAACGGCCCCCCCGTCTCCCGCAGCGCCTCCCGGCAGTGAGAACTTGCCGCACGAAGCAGAGCACACCGCTGTGCCCGTGACGGAACAAGGAGCCGCGCCTGAACGCACGTCGCCGCTAAGCGCAGATGAATTGCAGGACCTGATAGCCGCACTCAGCGACCCGAAGCCGTCCCCGCTCGAATCCGCACGAACGCCTGCAGCGGAGCCCGTTTCGGGGTCTGCCG